>NZ_JALQCV010000030.1:0-1083 GCF_024425275.1 Candidatus Phytoplasma australasiaticum subsp. ipomoeae | reverse complement strand
ATACGGATAGATTAATTGCGTTTTATTCAGCGATTTATCTTTGCTGTTTTATTTACAATCAGCCCCCGTCCAAACCGGACAAGCAAGTTTCCCAGCATCCGGCTTTCCATAATTCACTCTCTTGCGAGAACTAATTTCTCCTCACGGTTGATTAGCTATTTATTCTTATTGTTCTTGTTTTTATAATATTGTGTATTTGTTGATTGGTTATCTTGCGATGACAATCTTTACACAATACCTTTGTTCTTTTATTCATGATACTTTGGTAATGCTTATTGCGATTTACATTTCTTTCGAACTCTGACAATTGACGTTTTCCGTTTCCTTGCTAGTGTTTTCAAACAGCTGTATTCAGCTAGATAACTTAAGTGAGTCAAAACACTTGGATTGTTAGTCCAACAAAAGTATTGGATAATTCCTCTAACAATTGTCTTATAGGTCCGGATTATTTCTAATTCATCCCTTTCTGCTAATGTTTCGTCGTGTTTCACCTTTCCCTCTTTTAACCAATTGTATTCATATCCATATTCTTCCGCTTTCGCTTGGGGAATTCGGACAAGAACTTTGCCATTTAAGGAATTCTTAGTGGTTTTCCTTTCCCGGGTTTTATTGGTAGGATTAACCTTTATCATGTAGGATAGAAACCTCGTCCTTTTGATGACTTTAACAATTTTGGATTTATCTTTACTAATCGTAAGGTTCAAATCTTGCTTTAGCCATTGCGTTACTTGGTCTTTAATTCTTCCCGCCTGGTTATATTCGCCTTTAATACCGATGATAAAATCATCAGCATAACGGATATATTCAACTCTTGGTTTTGGATTTAAATTGATATATCTGTCAATCCCCAGATTATGATGCTGGTTTTTAAGCCATGCTTTTCCATATTCTGGGTTACTATTCTTAATTGGTTTTTCTACTTTAATCAGTTCTTCCATTTTCAAGTCAATGTAATGTAAATATACATTCGCCAACAAAGGAGAAATAATTCCTCCTTGAGGAGAGCCTGATAAAGATTCATATTTGATGCCATCTTTCATGAAACCGGCTTTCAACCATTTGCTAATGATTGAGAGTGTTTTA
>NZ_JALQCV010000029.1:0-1103 GCF_024425275.1 Candidatus Phytoplasma australasiaticum subsp. ipomoeae | reverse complement strand
TTGTTTTTATAATCTACTATAATTATTATTTCTTTCGTTATAATAACCGACTATATACTGCTACTGATTATCATGCAGTAGGTGATTGGTTAAATCACTAAATATAAGGCATCTTTTTCGTCCACCCGCGATCTCCTGCGTGACAGGCAAGCATGTTAACCACTACACCATCGGACCGTATTATTTGGTTGCGGGAGTAGGATTCGAACCTACGACCTTCGGATTATGAGCCCGACGAGCTACCAAACTGCTCTATCCCGCGATCTTTAATCAATTGTGGCGGAGGAAGAGGGATTCGAACCCCCGCGTCTTTGTAGACCTTCCAGTTTTCAAGACTGGCCCCTTCAACCGGACTTGGGTATTCCTCCGTAATATATAAACTGGTGGACCCGGTAGGATTCGAACCTACGACCAACCGGTTATGAGCCGGTGGCTCTGACCAGCTGAGCTACAGGTCCATACACGTATCATTAAATATTAACTTTAATGGTAGCGGTAAAGGGATTTGAACCCATGACCTCACGGGTATGAACCGAGTGCTCTAGCCAACTGAGCTATACCGCCTTTAAAAATATCATTTACAATACATTTTTATAAAATTTTTGGTGGAGCTTAGCGGATTCGAACCGCTGACCTCCTGTGTGCAAAACAGGCGCTCTACCAACTGAGCTAAAACCCCTTTTTTATGGTACCTGAAGCCGGACTTGAACCGGCACGACGTAAAGTCATGGGATTTTAAGTCCCACGTGTCTACCTATTCCACCATTCAGGCCCTTAAAAATATATTTTTATAATTTCAAATAATTAAACAATTACAAAGTGGTGTCCCGTAAAGGATTCGAACCTTTGACACCTTGATTAAAAGTCAAGTGCTCTACCAACTGAGCTAACGGGACATTTCTTTGGTGCCAAAAGCAGGAATCGAACCCGCAACCTACTGATTACAAGTCAGTTGCTCTACCAATTGAGCTATTTTGGCTTAAATAACACTTATAATTACCTAAAAACTTATAATTACCTAAAAATCTTAAAAATTTACTTCTTAAGTTTCCGGTTTTGGTAGAGAATGAGGGGATCGAACCCCCGACCTTCTGCTTGTAAGG
>NZ_JALQCV010000028.1:0-1112 GCF_024425275.1 Candidatus Phytoplasma australasiaticum subsp. ipomoeae | reverse complement strand
AGTGCAGATAAACACTGAAAGGATAAGAATGGTTCATTAAACGAAAGAATAGTGAATTACAGCAGTTCTTAAAAGCGGGTTGCGACGAAGAAGTAGTTAGTCAAAAAGATTCCGCCACCTAATAATCCTATGGATAAGCCTGAAATGGCCTAAGAAGTTAAGAAGATGTAATTTTATAACCTGTCTCAATAAGCTACTGTAACCGAGCAGTCCAGAATCTATCCGATATAGCATTAGGATTGGATAGTTTATCAATTAAAAACCTGGAATCTCACCATTAGTAAATGGTCACTTCCCCTAACGGATTAAGGTCGATATTTAGAGTAACTTGGAGAATCCTAAAAGCTAGTTATTAAATTAACTAATAATGAAATAAAAGTCATTAGGCTCAAGGATAAAGCGACTTTTTAGTAGTCGGAGGAGTAAAACTTAATTTGGAATAATTAAGTTAATCGCCCTCCCAAGATGAAGGTTAACGGTCTTTATAGGGCGAAAGAAGTCAGTAATTTATTGTTTATTCAATGATTATCAATAAGGGAATTGGTGTTTATGTCAACAACTATTTTTGATCCAGAAACTAAACTTTGGCAAACATTGAATATCATTCAAGATTGTTCATTAAATGTTCAACCAGAACTTAAAACGCTGGATTAATAATATAACTCAACAACTACTATCAAACGTTCAATCATATCACGGTCCATAAGGAATGTCGAATGGGAATATTGATAGTTAAAAACTATATACGGTATTGGAAATCCTAAAAATTAAACAATACCACCATAAATAAGTCAATGACGATTGTCCACCATAATCATTTAAATAATTTTTTATCCCAAAAAAGTAAGATAAAAAAAGTAAAAAAAATCGAGATCTTTCAATATTTTCGATATTAAAGAACGATGAATTATTAATGCCTTGGCACCAATATTAATTCCCTAAAAAGAACGATAAGAATAAACAACTAATCAGTGGTAACACAAAGTTAGTCCGATAAAAAGGATAAATTATGGCAAGCCGGATGCTTGGAAACTTGCTTGTCCGGTTTAGAGGGGGGCTGTTTGTAATAGATAATCGAAATATAGGGTTATTGAAACGCAAATATTCTATCC
>NZ_JALQCV010000027.1:0-1274 GCF_024425275.1 Candidatus Phytoplasma australasiaticum subsp. ipomoeae | reverse complement strand
ATTGAATTTTATTCAATGTTCGCGAAAGTTTAGTTTCTGGTGAAACCGTTGTTGACATAATATCAACTCCTTCCCCGATACCATTGAATAACTAGTAAATTACTTTCTTCTTTCGCCCTATAAGAGTTGTTACCTCTCTTCTTGATAAGCCGATTAACTAGATTATTCCACATCTAGGTTTACTCTTACGACTACTAAAAAGATTCTTTATCCTTGACCATCCAGACTTTTATTTCCGGATTAGTAAATTTAATTACTTAGTTTTAGGATTCTCCAAGTTACTCTAAATTTCGACCTTAATTCTGTAGGGGAAGTATCCTCGTTAAGAGGCTGATTCCAGGTTTTCTTTATCTGATAAACTATCTAATACATATCGTAAATATTGACAGCTTCTGGACTGTCCGTTTAAGCAACTTCCGGAACAGGTTCAACGATTACCTCAATTTTCCTTCTTAGGCCATCTCAGGCTTCTCCATCGAATTATTCGGTGGCAGTGTCCTCTTGACTAATTTGCTTTCGTCGCAACCTGCTTTTATGGTCTGCTATAATTCAGTATTCTTTCGTTTACTAAACCGACCATCTCCTTTCAGGGTTTATCAGCCCTGGCTATTGGTTGAATAGCACGAAATTTAGGCCTCTTTGGCGCCCCGATATTCTAATTGATTTTTTTTATTATAATGATAAGTATAAAATATATTGTCGTTAAAGTATTTTTTTTTGATTAATTGTCCTTCTTTATTGTAATAGTAAAATGCACATTTTGTGAAATCTTTATCTCTCTCATTATATACATATTTAATAACTATTGAAAATGCAATGCTTTTATTATCTTTTTTTTTACTATAATTATCATAAAAATTGTTTTCTTTTGATAAATATACGGATAGATTAATTGCGTTTTATTCAAAGATTTATCTTTGCTGTTTTATTTACAATCAGCCCCCGTCCAAACCGGACAAGCAAGTTTCCCAGCATCCGGCTTTCCATAATTTACTCTCTTGCGAGAACTAATTTCTCCTCGCGGTTAATTAGCTATTTATTCCTATTGTTCTTATTCTTTCTGATATCGTGTGTTTGTTGATTGGTTACCTTTCGGTGACAATCTTCACACAATACCTTTGTTCTTTTATTCATGATACTTTGGTGGTGCGCATTGCGGACCGTACCAATGTGATGAATTTGTAGTTGGGTTGTTTTATCGCAGTGCTCACAACGTTCCGCTTTTAGACGGTCAATTAGATGAGTACAACCTTGGAATATAAATCTATTAATGG
>NZ_JALQCV010000026.1:0-1387 GCF_024425275.1 Candidatus Phytoplasma australasiaticum subsp. ipomoeae | reverse complement strand
AAAACAAGCGTCAGGAATCATTGCCAAATTAGGTTTCGCAGTTCATAAAATCCACTGCATAATTTATTTAGTCCAAAAACTTTTTTGTCATCTTGATGGTACATTGAAAATAATGCCTCAATAAAATTATGACTTTATTTGTGCTGGTATCAACTGTGATTTAATGAAACCTGAAGCGGATGAAAAAGATTATTAACAGAAAATAATTGATTATAAAAATCATCAAGAAGATAAAAAGAAGTACTAAAAAAACAAAAAAACCAGTTATGCTCGCGCTCAACAACATTTCATAGAACCTCAAAAAACACAAAAATATGCTAAATGCTATCAACCAATTATTAATAAATAATGATGAAATAAATTTTCATCATTATTTTATTTAAACATTTCTTTCTTAAAGTTATATAATGGTAGTATATTCAAATTTCCAAATTTGATAATAAGATCTTATTATTATCAGAAAGGTTACGAAATTCGTAAATAAGGAAAACTTTTTGCAAAAATATTTTATTAAAATAATGGTTATTTTATTATTAGGAATAACAATTATGATTATGATTCATAAAAATCATCATTGTACTAGCAAAAATCAATCACCTTTATCTTCTTGGGAATCCGCAAAAGAAACGTTAGATTATTATGAAGCATTTAAAATAAAAAAACTCTTTTCTACTAGACTGAAACGTTCTGCTGAAGAACAACTAATTCCCAAAATTAAAATAACTGCGGCTTGTTTAGAAAAGATTAAAAATTATATTTTTTCGGAACCTATTAATCCTACTTTATTACCAACTGATTTATCAGAACAAGAACAAGAAGAAATTAATAAATTTAAAAATAGTTGGGGATTGTGTTTAGGTTATTTAAACGAAGACAAAGATAAATTCATCAGTGAAGAACAAAAAAAATGTGATGAATACCAATCACAATTAAATATTCTTCCTAAAATGAAATCTTTTGAACAACAAAAATTAGTATTAGAAGAACAACTAGAAACCAAAGAAAAAGAACTTGATAGAAAAACTAACAAAGCAGAAATCAAAAAACTCCAAGATGAAATTTCAGAAATAGTTGGTGAAATTGGCAAAATAAATGTCGAAATTCAAAACTTAGAAGCGATCCGAATAATGTACCAAAATATGTTAACTCGTGCTGAAAATTACAAAAAAATATTAGAAGAACAATATGAAATAGACAAAAAAAAATATAAAGATTCAATTATTTATAAACTAAACAAACTATATGACATTACCTCGGCTGAGGGATAACATAAAAGGAGTTATAAGTTAAAATGATGCAAATAAAAAATAAATTATATCTTTTACCATTATTTTTAATTAATTATTTAGGATTATTCCTGTTAATCAATATTCATCCAGTTATGGCA
>NZ_JALQCV010000025.1:0-2263 GCF_024425275.1 Candidatus Phytoplasma australasiaticum subsp. ipomoeae | reverse complement strand
CGTAAGAAGGTAAATTATGGCAAGCCGGATGCTTGGAAACTTGCTTGTCCGGTTTAGATGGGGGCTGTTTGTAATAGATATCAAAAATACCAATTTTGATATTGAAACGCAAATATTCTATCCATATATTAATAAAACAACATAATTTAAATAAAAATACTTTTTTACATGCTTTTACTGATGGAAGAGATACATCTCCCCAATCAGGTTTAAGTTATATAAAACTTTTAATAGAATTAGGTTTTAAAATTGGTTCTATATCTGGAAGATATTATTCTATGGATCGGGGCGCCAAAGAGGCCTAAATATCCAGTGATTTAACCAATCACCAGTGCAGATAAACACTGAAAGGATAAGAATGGTTCCTTAAAGGAAACAATAAGGAATTACAGCAGTTCTTAAAAGCGGGTTGCGACGAAGTCAGTTAGTCAAAAAGATTCCGCCACCTAATAATCCCATGGATAAGCCTGAAAGGGCCTAAGAAGCTAAGAAGATGTAATAAGCTAACCTGTCTCATAAACTACTATAAACGAGCAGTCCAGAGACTATCAATATACTTGATCCGTATTGGATAGTTTATCAATTAAAAACCTGGAATCTCACCATTAGTAAATGGTCACTTCCCCTAACGGATTAAGGTCGATATTTAGAGTAACTTGGAGAATCCTAAAAGCTAGTTATTAAATTAACTAATAATGAAATAAAAGTCATTAGGCTCAAGGATAAAGCGACTTTTTAGTAGTCGGAGGAGTAAAACTTAATTTGGAATAATTAAGTTAATCGCCCTCCCGAGATGAAGGTTAACGACCTTTATAGGGCGAAAGAAGTCAGTAATTTATTGCAACTAATTAAGTGATGGACACCAAATTAGTGCTCAAAAGAGGATAAATTATGGCAAGCCGGATGCTTGGAAACTTGCTTGTCCGGTTTAGATGGGGGCTGTTTGTAATAGATATCAAAAATACGAATTTTGATATTGAAACGCAAATATTCTATCTATATAGATAATAATTGGGAACGTTTAAATAAGGTTTATAATATGTTAATTTCAGGTGATACACCTATTTATGAACCTTTAGAGGGGATTCAAAGTGCCTACAATCAAGGTATTACTGATGAATTTATTCCTCCTTTTATTTGTAATACCCAAAGTTTAATTAATGATGATGATGGGATTATTTTTGTTAATTTTAGACCAGATCGAGCAGTAAGATTAGCTGTAGCTTTATCTAATCCTTTGCAAATTAATCATTTTCAAACACCAAATAAAACAATTTTCAAACCAAAAAAAATAATTAAAAATATTTTATTAGTTACAAATAGTTATTATTCTCATTTAGTAAAGGGATGTGTTGCTTTTGAGCAAAATGAATTAAAAAATATTTATAGCGAAGTTATTTATAAACATGGGTTAACACAATTAAGAATTGCTGAAACAGAAAAATATCCCCATGTAACATTCTTTTTTGACGGGGGTAAAGAAAAAAATTTACCTAATATAAAAAAAATATTAATTCCTTCTCCTAAAGTAGATACTTACGATCAGAAACCTGAAATGAGTGCTTTTCAAGTTGCTGCAGAAGCTAAAAAAGCAATATTAACAGGTAATTTTGATACTATGATTTTAAATTTTGCGAATCCTGATATGGTAGGACATACAGGATCTTTAAACGCCACTATTAAAGCAATAGAAGTTGTAGATAAATGTTTAAATATAGTAACAGAAACTATTTCATCCGTAGGCGGAACAGCTGTTATTGTAGCAGATCATGGTAATGCAGAACAGATGTGTGATGAATATGGAAATCAACATACAGCTCACACTACAAATTTAGTACCTATTATTATAACCGATAATTCTTTAACTTTGCGATCAGGAGCTTTATGTGATGTAGCCCCAACTTTATTGCAATTATTAAAATTAAATAAACCTCAGGAAATGACTGGAAAAAGTTTAATTTTATCAAAAAAATAAAATAAATCGATTAATTGATAAATTTTATTTATTTATTATTAAAAATTAAAATATTAAATAATATCTAAGGAGTTTATAAGGAAATGCCTTTTATTAAAAATATTATTGCTCGTGAAGGGGCGCCAAAGAGGCCTAAATATCGTGTGATTTGACCAATCACTAGTGCAGATAAACACTGAAAGGATAAGAATGGTTCATTAAACGAAAGAATAGTGAATTACAGCAGTTCTTAAAAGCGGGTTGCGACGAAGAAGTAGTTAGTCAAAAAGATTCCGCCACCTAATAATC
>NZ_JALQCV010000024.1:0-2355 GCF_024425275.1 Candidatus Phytoplasma australasiaticum subsp. ipomoeae | reverse complement strand
GAAATCCCAGAAATGGTTAGAATTCTAAATAAATGATTTATTTTAGTTAATAATTTTATTAATAAAATTGTATAATAGTGATAATTATTTTATTTAATTATCACTATTATTAAGAAAGGTTATTCTAATAATTAATAAATCAAATTTTTTTCAAAAAAATTGTTTTTTATATTCCTTCTTATCGTTTTCGGACTTGTTTTTTGTTATTTTTGGTTTCAAAATCAAAAAGAAAAAACCCTAGTATCTTCACCAGAATCATTATCTTCTGAAGTGCTCCCGAATCTTCCTAGACCAAAACGTTCTGTGAAAAAACAACCCATCCCTAAAATTAAAACAACTGCGGCTCGTTTAGAACAAATGAAAAAATATCTTTTTTCCGAACCTATTAATCCTACTTTATTACCAACTGATTTATCAGAACTAGAACAAGAAGAAATCGATAAACTTAAAAATAGTTGGGGATTGTGTTTAGATTATTTAAATAAAGAAAAAAGTGTCATTAACGAATACCAAAATAAATGCGATGAATACCAATCTCAATTAAATCTTATTTCTCCACAAATAACATCTTACGAACAACAAAAAAACCATTAGAAAACAACTAGAAACAAAACAACCAGAAGTTGATAGATTCAAAATTGATAGAAAAACTAACGAAGATAAAATCGATAAACTCCGAGATGAAATTTTAAAAATAGTTGGTAAAATTGACGAAATCAAAATTCAAATTGGTAAATTAGAAGCAACCCAAAGAAAATATTAAGATATGTTAACTCGTGCTGAAAAAGCCAAAAAAGAGTCAGAAGAAACATATGAAATTTTCGAAAAAACAATATAAAATTTAATTTATTCTAAATTAAACGAACTCTACGAAATCACCTCAGCTGAGGGATAAATAAAAAAAGGAGTTATATTATTTATGTTTAAATTAAACAAACAATTATCATTATTTAATATTATTTTATTTATTTTTTTAGGATTTTTATTCATTGTAAATAATTACAAAGTTATGGCAATGAAAAATGACAAAAATAAATCTTTTTCAGAAGTAAAAGACGAAGAAATATTATTTTCGAATGATTCAGAAGTAAATATTGATAAAATTTATGCCTTACATGAAGTAGGACATGCCATAGTTGCTTATGAATTAGGTCAAAGACATTCTCTTATTGATATTGCAAGGATAAATTTAGACAAACAACAAGAAAACCTTATTGCAGGGACTACTACATTTCAAGCAGATGATGATCATTTTAGTTTGTTGGATCAATTAGCTTTCTATTTTGGAGGTATAGAAGCAGAAAAAACAACTAATGAACCTTTAGAACAAATTAAATATAGATTCCAACACGACGAAAAAGAAATAAAAATAATATTAAAAAAAATTATTCAAAATAAATTATTTTTAGATTTATACTCAAATGCCAATTCTATAGAAGAACAAAAAAATATATTAAAAAATATTGCTCAAAAAATGGCAGAGGAAGTTATAATAAAATATAGAAATTATTTATGTATTATTGCTGAAGAGTTATTACAAAAAAAAGAATGTCAAGTTTTGAATTTAAAAAAATCATAAACACATTAATTAATGATGAACAAGAAATAAATCAAGAAGAAATAAATCAAGAAGAAATAAATCAAGAATTCAAGGTTCAAAAAAAATCTAAATCGATTTGTAACTGTATTTTTTTATAAAATATATAAAAAGAAATAAATATTTTTTATAACCCCAAAAAGACCCTTTCGAAGGGTCTTTTTTATTTAACTATTACTTATCAAATAGCCAGACTCTTTAAACAAGAGTCTTTTTTTATTTCTATTAATAATAAATAAATATCTTTATTAACTAAAAAAAGGAGGTCCTTAAAAATGTCAAAAATAACCAAAAATTCCTTTCTTTAAATATTACTTTATAACATTATTCATGATTATTTTTAATTTTATTCCTCTCATCTGCGCTAATACAAATTCTTATTTTCATCGTCAAAATAAATCAGATATCAAATTAGCCGATTACGAGACTATCCGAAAAGAATAGCTATCCTATCAACCCAAAATGAAAAAATATGATTTTTATGTTTTATTCAAAGAAAGTATCCCCGAAATCTTAAAATATTTCAACATTGAAACTTCTACTTATGGTTTGGATAACCCTGCCTACAATCCTTATGCCGAAAATTTCTTCTACTTGGAACTCAAAAATCCTCCTGCAGGATTAATCTGTGCTTTTTTTAAAAGCCAAACAAAACCCTTTTAAGAAGAAATATCCTCGAGATGACTATGAATACACCCTAGAAGACCTTTTAAAATATGAAATTGCGATTGAAGAAGCTTGGGTCTTTTGGGATGCTT
>NZ_JALQCV010000023.1:0-2720 GCF_024425275.1 Candidatus Phytoplasma australasiaticum subsp. ipomoeae | reverse complement strand
TTCTGGGTTACTCTTCCTAATTGGTTTTCCTTCTTTAATCAGTTCTTCCATTTTCAGGTCAATGTAATGTAAATATACATTCGCCAATAAAGGAGAAATAATCCCTCCTTGCGGAGAACCGGATAAGGATTCATATTTGATGTCCTCTTTCATGAATCCCGCTTTTAACAAAGTTATTCATTCCTTGTTGCAGCTCTCTTTTTAGAGAGCAACCATTTGATGAACAATTTTGAATTCTATTCAATGTTCGTAAAAGTTTAGTTTCTGGTGAAACCGTTGTTGACATAATATATCAACCCCTTTTCCCGATACCATTGAATAACTAGTAAATTACTTTCTTCTTTCGCCCTATAAGAGTGATTAACTCTCTTCTTGGTAAGACGATTAACTAAATTATTCCAAATTTAGGTTTACCTTTACGACTACTAAGAAGATGCTTTATCCTTGATCATCCAGGTTTTTATCTCCGGATTAGTAAACTTAATTACTCAGTTTTAGGATACTCCAAGTTACACTAAAATTCTACCATAATTCTTTAGGGGAAGTATCCTCTATTCGAGAGGCTGATTCCAGGTTTCTTTTTTATTTGATAAACTACTCAATACATACAACTTATACTAGTAGACTCTGGACTGTCCGTTTTAGCAACTTCCGGAACAGTTTTTAGGATTACATCCATTCTCCTTCTTAGGCCATTTCAGGCTTCTCCGTAGAATTATTCGGTGGCGGGGTCGTCTTGACTAATTTGCTTTCGTCACAACCCGCTTTTTATGGTCTGCTATAATTCAGTATTCTTTCGTTTACTAAACCGACCATCTCCTTTCAAGGTTTATCGGCCCTGGCTATTGGTTAGATAGCACGAAATTTAGGCCTCTTTGACGCCCAATGATATAATGTAAATATGTAAATATTTTATTTTTTGTTAAACAATTTTTTAGTTTATAGATAAAAATAATAAATATTACTTCTTATTTATCATAACAATAATAATTGAAAAATGATCATTTTTAAAAAAAATTATAATATTAAATATAATTTTTGATTTTAAAAATAAAATCTGTTCTAAAAATTAAAAAAAGACTAACTTTCTGGTTAGTCTTAAAAAATATTGCACAAAAATAAAAAAATATTATTAATAAAAAAGATGTTTTTAATTAAATTTTACTAAAATATTTAAATTTTTTTAATTTCTTAAAAATTAGTATTTTACTTAATATTTTGTGAATTTTGTTTATTTTTAATATCTTCATTAACTTTTTTTATTACTGAATATGATTCTTGAAATTTTTGATTATACTTAGTAATTACAAAATGATTAATAATTTCAAAAATAAAAGGAACTATAAAAAATATTAAAAAACCGAAAATTTTCAATATTATATGATCGAAAACATTAAAAAGAATAGGTGACTCGCTTAAAATTATTATTTTCGCTAATATCTCTAATGGATTATTTACATGACTAAGTAAATATTTTTGTATTTCGGAATACTTATCATTTATAATTGAAATCCATTTAGAATATTGTTGTTTTTGTTGTTGTTTTTGTTCTTGTGTCATTTGATATAAAAATTCATTAGTTTTATTAATTTCTTTTATTATAAGAAAACATTTATTAAAAATTTTTCTCTTTCTGAAAAAATTTATAATAACAATTATAATCGCCATAATCACTAATAATAAATGTAGAATATATCCATATTTTATTGAATTATTAAAAAATAATAACATAAAAAAACTCCTTAATAAAAAAATTATTTACAAAAAAATATATTATATTATTGGATTAAAATGTTATTTATTTTAAATTTATTTATTAATTTTTCTATAAATAATAAATTAAAAAATATTGTTGTGTAAAAAAATGAAAATATTTTTTTAAATTTTAAAAAATTTAATTTATTATACACATTCTTTTTTTAATTTTAATATCAACAATAGTAAATTGTATATTATCAATATATAATAAAATGCAATTATAATATAATAATTGTTTCTTTGTTTAATTAAATATTATACATTATTTTTTAAAAAATAAATTTTTTAAATCAATAAGTTAATTATAATTTGCAAAATATATTTAAATAAGTTAAAAAGAATTAATATAAAAAAATCAATAATTATATATTTATTATTTTTTTTAAAAATTATTTTTATTTAAAAAAAGATAAAAATAATTACTTTTTTAATATTTTAAAAAAATGTAGTAATTACAAATTTTTAATTATTTATAAATATATATTGTAAAAATTTAATAAATATATTTATTCAATTTTTTTTATATTATGTTAATAATTAAACTTAAATTAATATAATCAATTATTGAATATAGAAAAGATAAATTACTTTTTATAGTTATATGATAACAATTTCTTATAATTATACGATCTAATATATAAAAATTAATGAATATTTTTGAAAATTGAAGACTTTCAATAATGGTATTACAATAAATAAAAATAAATCAAAAGAAAACGAGATGATATAAAAATATTTACAAAATTAAAGTTAAGCGTTATCTTCTTAACAAAAACATAAAATTTTAATTATAATATAATTAAAATTTAAAAAATAAAAGGAGATTTAATAAATTTTTACATTACGAAATCACTTTAAAATAATTATTATTTATTTACTAATCTTTTTAGGAATATTATTTATTTTTTATAATAATAAATTAATAGCTATGGGTAACAAATATAGTAATAATAATGAAATTT
>NZ_JALQCV010000022.1:0-3337 GCF_024425275.1 Candidatus Phytoplasma australasiaticum subsp. ipomoeae | reverse complement strand
AAATTTCATTATTATTACTATATTTGTTACCCATAGCTATTAATTTATTATTATAAAAAATAAATAATATTCCTAAAAAGATTAGTAAATAAATAATAATTATTTTAAAGTGATTTCGTAATGTAAACATTTATTAAATCTCCTTTTATTTTTTAAATTTTAATATATCGGAAGTTTATATAATTTTTGTTACCAGTCAGAACTGGTTTTTTTATTATTTTCAGTTTTTTTTCTGTTATCATTATTATGTTTGTCTTTAAAGATAGATAAAGTTTTACTAACATGGTTTAATTGAAGGTGGAAATTGGTTAATTTTAAGTTGTTGTTATTAACAAAAGCTTCGCCTAGATAATAGTTTTTGTCTTTAGTTAACAAATGTTGGGAAGTTTTCATATTCTTTTTTCTTATTTTAACATATAAATATAATTTATTATTGTCTTTTGTATCGAAAGAGTAGCGTTTGTAGTTATTTAAATTAGTATGATTATCAGTATCACTATCTGTGTTTAAATATTCGGAAAGATAACGTTTTTTAATATAGTAAAGGAGATTAAAGAGTTGTTCTGATCGGATTTGGATATGGTTTAATAATATTTTTTGATTTATTTTAATTAGTTTATTATTATTTTTTATTATTTTTTTTGATAAATTATATAATTTAGTATTAAAATTATTATCAATTATTTTGCTATTTAAATAATTTGGTAAGTTTTTTTCTTTGACTTCTTTTTTTAATAAATCTTGTTTTTTAAATAATTGTTCTACTTTTTGTTTTTGCTTTTTATAATAACTGTTCCTATTCATGCCATCAAGATATTTATCCATGGTACCTCTCCTTTTTTATATTATTAGATAATTTTAGGTTTAACTTGGGAAAAATAGGTATTTTTTCTTTAAATATTTTAATAATTTTCATTTTAGTTAAAATGATAAAATCAATAAATAAAAAAGAAATAATACTCAAATGATAAAAAACCATTTGATTATTTTTTTAATTTTGATCTAATATATATTTATCTTTTAATGTTTTTTAATATAGCAATATTTTAACATATTTAACTTTTTAATTTTAAATTAAAACTGTTGTTAAATTAATAAGTTATTGTTTTATTTTTTGTTACGTAATAAATAATTCTATCTTTAAAATGTTGGATAGTACCTTTTAAGATTTATTGATATTTTTATAAATATCTCTTATTTTTTGGTTAAATAATTTATTTTTTATTTATAATTTTGTTTTAATTTTTTATGAATTTTTTTTTATTTTAACTTTTATGTTAATAAGTTGAATTTTATGAAAAATTTAGTTTTTGTAATCTATGTGATGCTATTTTGCAGGGATTTGAATGTTATTTAGATCCTTTTGTTGGTTATGACACGTTAAGGAAAGTGTGGATAATAGGGTTATTAAAAAACAATGTTAGCATATTATTGTCAAAGCATATTTAGCAAGATAATTGATTAATTAACTATCAGAAAAATATAATTTAAGAGAGGAATATTACAAATCAGTAGAGCAATTTCAAGAAATAAAAAAATAATATAATATACTAATCAATGAATATTAAGGGTTCATTAAATAATTAATCTATAAAATAAAAATAAGTTTTCAATATTGTAAAATTTTTTAAAAGAAAAATAGATTAGAAGAATAATTATAAAATCAAAATGATGAAATAAATGTTTTAAAATCATAATAAAAATAACAAAATTGAGTTATGCCCTTGTTCAACAACATTACGCGGAACAATAAAAAAAGTAAAAAAAATGCTAAAATTTTATTACCCTATTATTAATTAATAATAGAAAAAAATTAATTTTCTTATGATTTTGATTAAATATTTCCTTACTAAAGTTATATAATAGTTATATATTAAAATTTCCAAATTCGTTAATATCTTATTATTATCAGAAAGGTTATGAAATTAATTTGATGAACAATAAATAATATATGAAAATACCTGAATTTTATCTATGACATTCCTTCAATTGAGGATTAAAAATAAAAAAAGAGGTTTAAATTCATGGTTATATACCAAAATAAATTATATTTTTTATTATTATTTTTAGTTGGTTATTTAGGATTATTCCTGTTAATCAATATCCATCCAGTTATGGCAATGGATGGTTATAATCCAAATGATCCACATTCAATCAAAAATGAAATACTTAAAATTTCATCCAAAAGAGACAACATATCTAAAAAAATTTTGCATTTTAATAAACTGAATTTAAATCCTTATAATTTAATAAGACAATCAAAAGATTTAGATCAAAATATGACAGATCTTTATAAAAGAATTGCTCATCTGAATGCTTTAAATTGTATAAATCAAAAAATTTGGCAATATTCATATGAACGTAACCAAATAGCTATAAAAATTTTCAGTTTAAGCGGACTATATCAAGACACAACGATGATAGAAGAACTTAACAAAAAACATCAAGAAATAATCCAAAAAATTCAAAATTTAAACCAAAAATATTTCCATTTACAAAACGAATTAAATGCAAATTTATAAATAAAATTTAATATAAATTATTATTCTTTTTTTCAAACCCCCCCCTTACCAATGGGGGTCTTTTTTATTTACTATATTTATTGTATTAATGAAGAAAAATACCCCCCTCTTTTTTTAAAAAAGGGTTTTATAGATTAAAGATAATACTTTATTTATTGTTATTATTGTCATCTTTTAATAATTTTTGATAAATTTTTAATTCTGCACTTTGAATACGAACTAATATTCTTGATAATTTTCTTTGAAATTTTAAATAAATTTATTTTTGATTATCATTATTAACTAATTCATTTATTTTATGCGTTATTTTGGTTATTTCGGTTGCATTATCATAAATTTTCTGTTTTAAATTAATTATTATTTCTTCAATGTTAAGATGATTATCATGATTAAGTTGATTATTGCTAATTCTCGAAATGTTTAGATTATCCATTGCCATAACTGGATGAATATTGATTAACAGGAATAATTCTAAATAACTAATTAAACATAATGGTCAAAGATATAATTTATTTTTTTAATTGCATCATTTAATAACTTACAACCCCTTTTATGTTATTCCTTAGCTGAGGTGATTTTATAGATAGATTTGTTAATCTACGTGACGTCGTTTTAAGGGGGAGCAGAATTTTATATGGACGCTTTTTTGGTGGTTGATGTATGTTAAGAACAATGGAGGCAGGGTTACAAAACAAGCGTCAGGAATCATTGCCAAATTAGGTTTCGCAGTTCATAAAATCCACTGCATAATTTATTTAGTCCAAAAACTTTTTTGTCATCTTGATGGTACATTGAAAATAATGCCTCAATAAAAT
>NZ_JALQCV010000021.1:0-3367 GCF_024425275.1 Candidatus Phytoplasma australasiaticum subsp. ipomoeae | reverse complement strand
GAAAACTACCAAGAATTCCTTAAATGGGCAAGTTCAAATCCAAATTCCCCAAGCAAAAGCCAAAGAGTATGGATATGAATATAATTGGTTTAAAAAGGGAAAGGTGAAACACGACGAAACATTAGCACAATTGTTAGAGGAATTATCCAATACTTTTGTTTGGCTAACAATTTAGGTGTTTTGACTCACTTAAGTTATCTAGCTGAATACAGCTGTTTGAAAACACTAGCAAGGAAACGGAAAACGTCAATTGTCAAAGTTCGAAAGAAATGTAAAATTGGTTCAACTTGGGGGATTGTTTATATTAACAAAAGGGAAACCCAATACGAACCATGGAATGTTTACACTTGGGACAAAATTAAAAAAATGCGTAATTATAAGGGAAACCCCGGAAATTACCATTAATAGATTTATATTCCAAGGTTGTACTCATCTAATTGACCGTCTAAAAGCGGAACGTTGTGAGCACTGCGATAAAACAACTCAACTACAAATTCATCACATTGGTACGGTCCGCAATGCGCACCACCAAAGTATCATGAATAAAAGAACAAAGGTATTGTGTGAAGATTGTCACCGAAAAGTAACCAATCAACAAATACACGATATCAGAAAGAATAAGAACAATAAGAATAAATAGCTAATTAACCGCGAGGAGAAATTAGTTCTCGCAAGAGAGTAAATTATGGAAAGCCGGATGCTGGGAAACTTGCTTGTCCGGTTTGGACGGGGGCTGATTGTAAATAAAACAGCAAAGATAAATCGCTGAATAAAACGCAATTAATCTATCCGTATTATAAAACATTATAATGAACCTTTCGTTCCTGAATCACATGATCAACAAGAAATAGATAATAAATATTTCTATAACGATAATAATCAATTATTTAAAATCACAGATAAAGATGATAAAGTTAAAATTATTTATGAGTATGATAATCAAAATATCTTAAGAAAAAAAATTAAATTTTATTTCAATTATAATGGCGATTGTTATAAAAATGTTTTTATTTATAAATACAATACACAAAATCAAAAAATTTACAAAATATATCAAGAACTTATAAAACCTAACAAAAGTATATTTCGTTTTTTCAAACCAGAAAAACATATTAAATATCCAAATAACATGTATTACGAATATAAATATAACGATAAAAAACAAAAAAAATTAAAAATTTGTTATTTTGGAAATAAAATTAGTAAATTTAAATATCAATATAAAGATTTTTAATTGTATAGTAATTAAATATATTAAATAATTCAATAAATATATAATTCAACAAAAAAAACAAATTATAATAATTAAAAATTATAATTTGTTTTTTATTTTTTTGTTATATAAACGATTTAAATTATATTTTTTACAAAAATTTAATAATAAATTTAGATTAATTTTTTCTTTGTAAGTTTGTGTGTAATCAAACGATAATGGAACAGTTTTATCAATAGTTATTAATAAACGATTTAAATGGATTCTATCTTTAAATGATTCTATTTTGGTTCTCAAATTATCAGGAATTTCTTTTAAATTGATCAATAAATTATCTAAATTATTAAATTGATGCAATAATTTAAGAGCAGTTTTAGGGCCTATTCCTGGAATTCCTACAATATTATCAGAATTATCTCCGACCATACTTTTGAAATCAACTATTTGTTCAGGTTTTAACTGATATTTTCTATTTAATAATTCTATATCAAAATTACTAATTGTAGTTACACCTTTTTTTATTAAACGAATTGTAATATAATCGTTAATCAACTGCAAAAAATCTTGATCACTAGAGTAAATATCTGTAGCGATTTGATGAGAACTAGCTTGTTGCGCAATAGTACCAATGATATCGTCAGCTTCATAAATACGGATAGATTATCGGCGTTTTTTTGATAGGATTTGTTTTTTCTATCAAATATTACCAATAGCCCCCGTCCAAACGGCGCGAGCAAGTTTCCAAGCACACCGCTTTCCATAATTTATCCCTGTTCCGAGTTTAACTTCATGTCACCACTGGTTAAATGCTTATTCTTGACCTTTTATTTTTTCTGATTCTAGCTTGCATGGTTGAGATACCAAGAGCCGTCTAGTTTTATCTTTTCCCTTCGGAATATAAACTCTTTTAACCGTTTTCGGGTTATATTGGTTATGAACATATTTTTGGTGATATTTCTTTAGTTTATTTAAGTCCATATCATCTATTATTCTCCCGTCGATTCCAGATGTTCCTGCCCCTTTATTGGCGGCAATCTAATAGAAACGCGAGGTAGGTATTAGCTAAGTTGTTCATTCCCTATTTAAATTCTTGTTTTAATGGGTGTTTTTTTAAGATTGGTCGTGAATTTCATTCATCGTTCGTAGAAGTCTCGATTTTAATAACTTAAAATCATTCATATAGGTTTTACCTATCCCTTCCGCGGTCTCAATGAATAAACAATAAATTACTTTCTTCTTTCGCCCTATAAGAGTTGTTACCTCTCTTCTTGGTAAGACGATTAACTAGATTATTCCACATCTAGGTTTACTCTTACGACTACTAAAAAGATTCTTTATCCTTGACCATCCAGACTTTTATTTCCGGATTAGTAAATTTAATTACTTAGTTTTAGGATTCTCCAAGTTACTCTAAATTTCGACCTTAATTCTGTAGGGGAAGTATCCTCGTTAAGAGGCTGATTCCAGGTTTTCTTTATCTGATAAACTATCTAATACAACAGGTTTATATCAATAGCTTCTGGACTGTCCGTTTAAGCAACTTCCGTAACAGGTCTTATCATTACATCCATTTTCCTTCTTAGGCCATCTCAGGCTTCTCCATCGAATTATTCGGTGGCGGAATCATCTTGACTAATTTGCTTTCGTCGCAACCCGCTTTTATGGTCTGCTATAATTCAGTATTCTTTCGTTTACTAAACCGACCATCTCCTTTCAGGGTTTATCAGCCCTGACTATTGGTTAAATAGTACGAAATTTAGGCTTCTTTGGCGCCCCCTGTTTGATAATGATATTTAACTCCAGAAAGTTTTAAATACTCTTGCACTAATACAATTTGATCTAACAACAATTGAGGTATAAGAGGGCGACCTTTTTTATAATCTAAATAAAGTTCTTTCTTTTTAGTTTTACCTTTTGTATCGAAAGCAACTAAAATATGATTTTGACTTTTTTCTAAAATTTTTTCAAACATATTTATAAAAATCATTAAAGCATCGAATTTATTTAAATTATTTTCATTTTCAATATTATCGGGATAGATTAACTCGGTTTAGAAAGTGCATTGATAATTTAACTTTCATATTCGCAATTAGCCCCCCACAGAACCGGACAAGCAAGTTTCCAAGCATCCGGCGCCTAATATCTGATTACAGA
>NZ_JALQCV010000020.1:0-3388 GCF_024425275.1 Candidatus Phytoplasma australasiaticum subsp. ipomoeae | reverse complement strand
GCTCAAGGATAAAGCGACTTTTTAGTAGTCGGAGGAGTAAAACTTAATTTGGAATAATTAAGTTAATCGCCCTCCCAAGATGAAGGTTAACGACCTTTATAGGGCAAAAGAAGTCAGTAATTTATTGCAACTAAAGTCCATTTAGTGTTCAAAAGAGGATAAATTATGGCAAGCCGGATGCTTGGAAACTTGCTTGTCCGGTTTAGATGGGGGCTGTTTGTAATAGATATCAGGAAGGTACATCCTGATTTTAAACGCAAATGTTCTATCCATATAACATTATGATAAATTTTATTTATTCAAATGAAAAATCTAATTTAATGGATTAATAATAATTTGGATCGCTGATAATATATTATGTATTTATTATTTGCTTATTATTTTTATTTATAAATAGCTTTTTATTTTTTTATTTATATCAATTGCAATAAAAGTGGAGGTTTTTTTTATGAAAATTATGTCTGTAAATTCTGGTAGTTCCTCTTTGAAATTTCAATTAATTAATATGGTTACAGAAACAATGTTATGTAGTGGTTTATTCGAGCGAATCGGCAATGTTAATTCTATGTTTACTATTAAAACTTTAGATCGCATTTATAAACAAAATATAGCTATTACTGATCATAAATTAGCTATTGAATTATTATTGAAAAAATTAATTGAATTATCAATTATTAAAGAAATTACTGAAATTAAGGGAATTGGTTATCGTATTGTGCAAGGTGGCGAATTATTTCCAAATTCTATTATTTTAACAGATGAAAATCTTGATAAATTGGAAAGTTTAAATAATTTAGCCCCTTTACATAATCCTGTTAATATTTTGGGTGCTCGTTTGTTTAAACAAGTTTTACCCAAAGCTCTTCATGTAGGTGTTTTTGATACTAGTTTTCATCAAACTATTAAAACTTCTAATTTTTTATATGCAGTTCCTTATGAATGGTATAAAAAATATAAAATTCGTAAATATGGTGCCCATGGCACTTCTTGTCGTTTTATTGTTCAAGAAGCACAACGTTTTTTAGCAAAATCTAATTTAAAATTAATTATCTGCCATGCTGGAAATGGGGTCTCTATTACTGCTGTTAATGACAAAGGAGAATCAGTAGATACTTCTATGGGAGTAACACCATTAGCTGGTGTTCCGATGGGTACACGCAGTGGAGACATAGATCCTGCTATTGTTGCTTTAATTTCTAGTTATGAAAATAAAACATCTCAAGAAGTGATTGATGATTTAAATAATAAATCTGGATTATTAGGTATTTCGGGAATTTCGAATGATTGTAGAGATTTAGAAAAAGCTATGTTAGAGGGTAATGCGAAAGCTAAATTAGCTTTAGAGATTCAAATTAAGAAAATTGTGGATTACATTGCCAGTTATTACGTAAAATTAGAAGGTATTGATGCTCTAGTATTTACAGCAGGTGTTGGCGAAAATTCCATTTTTTTTAGATCCGAAATTATTTCAAAATTAGCAGTTTTAAATATTTTTTTAGAACCAACACTAAATGAAAATGGCCCTAAATTGAGAAATATTGCTAGCAAAAAATCTATTATTCCTATTTTAATTATTCCTACTAATGAAGAATTAACTATTGCTCGAGATGTTATGTCTTTTATTTCGGCTAAAAATAATTCAGCTAATTAAAGTAAATGACTAATCTTTTAATCCTTTTATAAGCGCTAAAGAATCCTAAATATTGTGTTATCTCACCAATAATCAGTGCTGATAAAAATCGAAGGGGCAAAAAAATTATTTAAAGGAAACAATATGGGATTAAAACATTTCTCAAAAGTGGGTTTCGATTAAGTCAGTTATTCAAAATAATATCATCACTAAATGGTTTTAAGGGATAAATCGAAACAGCCTGATAAATAATAAGGATAATGTAATGGTAAAATCTAATTATTAAGCTACTTTAATCGAGTATAAAGGATATTGATAATAAATTAATTTGGTATGGGGTAGTTTATTAACTAACAAAAAGCGCAAAAGGATCGAATTATTAAAAAAATCACTTTAGCCTAAGTAATTAAGGTAGATATTAAAGTAATTTTTAAAAATGTAGTTTCGATTTCTTAATCAAAAAATCTTATTATTATATTATTAAAATCGTTCGACGATAATTCAAAGGGATTGATTATATCATCATCGAAATTGACATCAAAAGGTATTTCGAATCCATCAATCATGATATACTGTTAAGGATGATGAAAATATAAATCAAAAAGGATAAAATCTTCAAAACAATATATTAATAATAAAAAGAAGGGTATCTGTGCATCATTGTTATCAAACTTATCTTAAAAAAAATCTATTATTCCCTTTTCTCATCCAATGTTTTCTTATATTATACATTCAAGACAATAAAAACCAAGTTATTTAATATCTGTAACAAATCTTAAACGGATTATCAACAAAGACAAATCTCAGGTTATTCTGGCGTATAAAAAAACCCCAGTTTTTATCTTACATAGTGAAAACTAATGCCGCCAACAGTAATTAACAAACTATCAAAAAAAATCTCCTTAATGTAAAAAAATCCAAATTTCAATGCTGACGCATAGGACGCCAAAGAGGCCTAAATTTCCTGCTATTTAACCAATAGCCAGGGCCGATAAACCTTGAAAGGAGATGGTCGGTTTAGTAAACGAAAGAATACTGAATTATAGCAGACCATAAAAGCGGGTTGCGACGAAAGCAAATTAGTCAAGATGACTCCGCTACCTAACAATTCGATGGAGAAGCCTGATATGGCCTAAGAAGGAAAATTGATGTAATCCTAAAAACTGTTCCGGAAGTTGCTAAAACGGACAGTCCAGAGTCTACTAGTATAAGTTGTATGTATTGAGTAGTTTATCAAATAAAGAAACCTGGAATCATCCTCTTAACGAGGATACTTCCCCTACAGAATTATGGTAGAATTTTAGTGTAACTTGGAGTATCCTAAAACTGAGTAATTAAGTTTACTAATCCGGAGATAAAAACCTGGATGATCAAGGATAAAGCATCTTCTTAGTAGTCGTAAAGGTAAACCTAAATTTGGAATAATTTAGTTAATCGGCTTACCGAGAGGAGAGTTAATCACTCTTATAGGGCGAAAGAAGAAAGTAATTTACTAGTTATTCAATGGTATCGGGGAAGGAGTTGATATTATGTCAACAACGGTTTCACCAGAAACTAAACTTTCGCGAACATTGAATAAAATTCAATGTTGTTCATCAAACAGCTACTCTTTAAAAAGAGAACTCCAGCAGGGAATGAATAACTTTTACAACATGTTAACAGCATTCAATAGAATCGCCGCTAACAAAGGGGCGGGTACACCTGGAATTGACAATAAAACCATCGATGGAATCAATCTGGAAAGATTAAAAAGATACC
>NZ_JALQCV010000019.1:0-3677 GCF_024425275.1 Candidatus Phytoplasma australasiaticum subsp. ipomoeae | reverse complement strand
ATATGAACTTAAGAAAAAATTATTCTCATACACCTTCCATTGATAAAC
Source organism: Candidatus Phytoplasma australasiaticum subsp. ipomoeae (assembly GCF_024425275.1). Lineage (NCBI taxonomy): Bacteria > Bacillati > Mycoplasmatota > Mollicutes > Acholeplasmatales > Acholeplasmataceae > Candidatus Phytoplasma > Candidatus Phytoplasma australasiaticum. Next base: position 3,629 of record NZ_JALQCV010000019.1, on the reverse strand, counting down.
CAGAAAGTTCCAAAAAAAACAATTATAAATAATTATAGGAGATTTAATTAATGTTAAAATTATCAAATCAATTTAAAATAATAAGTATTTGTTTATTTATTTTTTTAGGATTATTATTTATAAATAATAATAATCAAATTAAAGCGATGAATAATAATGATCCTGGAACAAGTAACAATATTTATAATTCTTTAGGAGAATATAGGAAATATCAAAATTTATTATTAGAACAACGAATCAAAGCGCAAGAAGTTATTAATGCTTTGGAACAGCAAGTTTCAGAAAATGACAAAAAACTTTTATTTGAACAGCTTGAAACGATACATAAACAAATTATTTTAACTCAACAAAAACACTTAAATATTCAACAACAAATAACTACCAAATTAATTTTTTTAAATCAAATAAAAATATTAGAGCAAAATTATTCATTATTAATGCAAGAAATGATAGAAATAATTAACAATACACCACTTTACGCTTCAGAAGAACAAATAAATCTTTTAAGAAATAAACAAATTATGATAAATCAAAATCAAGAAAATATAAATCAAATATTAGAGCAAATGAATCAATTGCCTATTCCTCGAATTAATTTATCTCATAATAACACCTCGCAAAAACGTTAAAATAATTATTTTTTTAATCAATTAAATTAAAAATAAAAACCTCTCTTTTTCGGAAGAGAGGTTTTTTATTTCGAATCACAAGAAAACTAAAAATTTATTAATAAAAAAATCCTAATTTTTTTAAAAAATCGAAAAAAAAACAGTCTAATTTATAAATTTATTAAATAAAAATAATTAATTTATTATTCATTGCTCAAATAATAATAAAAATTATTAATTATTAATTAAATTATTGATTTTATTATTGTATATTGTTTATTTTAAAAATTTTTAATTTATTGTTTTGTTTTTAAATAAAAAAATAGTCTTTTGTAGTGTTGTGTGTTTAATAACATTAATTTATTATCAGATTTAAGATAATAAAATATTTTGTTTTTTAACAATTATAAAAAAAATTGAAAATTATAAAATTGTGTATACTTATATATGGCTATACATTTTTTTATTATGTATAGTATATTTAAAAAAATATATTTAGATAGAGGGTATAAAAAAATATAAATTAAAAAGATAAAAGTACTATTATAGCTTTAATAATCCAGTACAATATGATCATAATTTTATTATTAAATTGTATTTATATAAGTTTTATAAAATTTTTATTATATAGTATATTTAAAAAAATATATTTAGAAAGAGGGCGTAAAGAGGCCATAAATTCAATAGACTAACGTACTATCTTATCCGGAATAAGGGCGCAAAAGATGCGCATAATTCCGCTATTTAACGAATAGCCTGGAGTGATAATCTCCAGAGGTCACGTAAACACTGTAAGGTGGGCTTGATTAATTATCTCGAAAGAGTAATTGATAACAGCAAAAGCACGCAAGCGCGATGAGACGAAATATCTAGTCAATAAGTCAGCGCCAGACCAGAAGTTAAGGAGAAGGTGAAAATCCCTAAGCGGTTAAGTAGCGTGGTAATCTGTAAACATTCTGGTAAGATATTGACACCAGGATTAGGAAAGATATATAATATAAAAACTTTGGTATTATATATATTATCAATATGGTTAAAAAACTAACCCTTTTCTACACTAATTTCATTAAAATATTGTTATTAATATTTTTATGAATGCTCCAATTGGCAACAATTGTAAACTGCACCTAACACTTCTCGTAGAATTATGTCGTAACTTTGATCTCCCTAAAAGCACCACCAAAGGGTTAAAACTAACAGCTGTTAGGCTCAAGGGAAAAGCGAAACTTACAGTAGTCGTCAGTTTAATTCTAGAATTGGAATATTTTAGAAGAACCTGACCACGGCAAAGGGTAATAACCTTTACATGGCGAAAGAGTTTCAATATCTGTAATCAGATATTAGGCGCCGGATGCTTGGAAACTTGCTTGTCCGGTTCTGTGGGGGGCTAATTGCGAATATGAAAGTTAAATTATCAATGCACTTTCTAAACCGAGTTAATCTATCCCGATTGATATGAGACCGCATAAAAATCTAAAGATTGGCTTGGCAAATTATCTCGAAAGAGTAATAAGTAACAGCAAAAGCATGAAAGCGATGTAAAATAAAACAACTAAATTGGAAGCATTCGCAAGGTTAGCAGTAATGGAAAAGGTGAAATTCCCTAAACGGTTAAAAATGTTGTTAATAAATAAACCTCGATGGCAAGTTGTTATAAGCCAAGAGCTCTAAGACGCTTAATTTAGTAAATCTTTCGCAAATTAAGATTATTCCTAGTAATCCTTTGATGGATCACTTAGAGAGCAAAATTCGTTCTTAGAAAAGAATAAATAAATTTTTCAAAACAAAGAACGTAAACTGTACCTAAAACTGCACGTAGAATTTATGAGTAACTTTGATCTCCCTAAAAGCACCACCAAAGGGTTAAAACTAACAGCTGTTAGGCTCAAGGGAAAAGCGAAACTTACAGTAGTCGTCAGTTTAATTCTAGAATTGGAATATTTTAGAAGAACCTGACCACGGCGAAGGGTAATAACCTTTACATGGCGAAAGAGTTTCAATATCTGTAATCAGATATTAGGCGCCGGATGCTTGGAAACTTGCTTGTCCGGTTCTGTGGGGGGCTAGTTTGGGATATATAATGAAATAAATGTATTATTAAACTCAACTATTCTATCCTGATTATTCTAATTAATGAAAAAAATTAAAAATATTTGTTTTTTATTTATAATAATGATTATTTCAATAATCGTTTATAACTCATACAATACAATTAAGCCGAATAATTCTAATTTTAAAATAATAAATAAATCTGATAATAATTATGATGATCGAATATCTGAAAATAGTTTTGATTCAACTTCTACAACGCAAACCTGGGCGCCAAAGAGGCCTAAATTTCGTGCTATTCAACCAATAGCCAGGGCTGATAAACCCTGAAAGGAGATGGTCGGTTTAGTAAACGAAAGAATACTGAATTATAGCAGACCATAAAAGCAGGTTGCGACGAAAGCAAATTAGTCAAGAGGACACTGCCACCGAATAATTCGATGGAGAAGCCTGAGATGGCCTAAGAAGGAAAATTGAGGTAATCGTTGAACCTGTTCCGGAAGTTGCTTAAACGGACAGTCCAGAAGCTATCAATATTATAGGTTTGTATGGGATAGTTTATCAAATAAAGAACCTGGAATCAGCCTCCCTAAGGAGGGTACTTCCCCTGAAGAATCAAGGTCGAAATTTAGAGTAACTTGGAGAATCCTAAAACTAAGTAATTAAATTTACTAATCCGGAAATAAAAGTCTGGATGATCAAGGATAAAGCATCTTTTTAGTAGTCATAAGGGTAAACCTAAATTTGGAATAATTTAGTTAATCGGCTTATCAAGAAGAGAGTTAATAGCTCTCATAGGGCGAAAGAAGAAAGTAATTTACTAGTTATTCAATGGTATCGAGAGAAAGGAGTTGATATTATGTCAACAACGGTTTCACCAGAAACTAAACTTTCGCGAACATTGAATAAAATTCAATGTTGTTCATCAAACAGCTACTCTTTAAAAAGAGAACTCCAGCAGGGAATGAATAA
>NZ_JALQCV010000018.1:0-5106 GCF_024425275.1 Candidatus Phytoplasma australasiaticum subsp. ipomoeae | reverse complement strand
GGCTTAAATAACACTTATAATTACCTAAAAACTTATAATTACCTAAAAATCTTAAAAATTTACTTCTTAAGTTTCCGGTTTTGGTAGAGAATGAGGGGATCGAACCCCCGACCTTCTGCTTGTAAGGCAGACGCTCTCCCAGCTGAGCTAATTCTCTACTACAAATAATTCCGGGCAAACCCCTATCTTGGCAATCCAAATGAATTACTATTGTGGGGACCACAGGTCTTAACTGCTGTGTTCGGGATGGGAACAGGTGGACCCCCTGTGTTAAATCACCCGGAATCTCTCAAAACTAGGCAAATTCTAGTTATTTTCCATTATCATCAAAGTCGTTGGATCTATTAGTACTAGTCAGCTCCAAATATCACTACTCTTCCACTTCTAGCCTATCAACCTGATCGTCTTTCAGGGATCTCTTAGGGAAATCTCATCTTGAGGGAGGCTTCACACTTAGATGCTTTCAGTGTTTATCCATACTATACATAGCTACCCAGCTATGGCTCTGGCGAACCAACTGGTGCACCAGCGGTATATCCATCCCGGTCTTCTCATACTAGGGACAGTTCCTCGCAAATTTCCAACGCCCACGACGGATAGAGACCGAACTGTCTCACGACGTTCTGAACCCAGCTCGCGTACCGCTTTAATGGGCGAACAGCCCAACCCTTGGAACCTGCTCCAGCTCCAGGATGCGATGAGCCGACATCGAGGTCCCAAACCGCCCCGTCGCTGTGAACGCTCGGGGGCGATAAGGCTGTTATCCCCAGGGTAGCTTTTATCCGTTGAGTCACGGCCCTTCCATTCGGTACCGCAAGATCACTAAGTCCGACTTTCGTCCCTGCTCGACTTGTAGGTCTCACAGTCAAGCTCCCTTATACCTTTACGCTCTAAAAATGATTTCTGACCATTTTGAGGGAACCTTTGAACGCCTCCGTTACTTTTTAGGAGGCGACCGCCCCAGTCAAACTGCCCACCAAACACTGTCCCTCATAATCCACTTATGCAGGTTAGAAACTAAAAATCTCAAGAGTGGTATCCCACCGGTGACTCCCTTTAAACTAGCGTCTAAAGTTCTCTGTCTCCCACCTATCCTGTACATGAGATTTCCAATTCCAATATTAAGCTACAGTAAAGCTCCATGGGGTCTTTTCGTCCTGTCGCGGGTAACCGGCATTTTCACCGGTAATTTGATTTCACCGAGACTCTTGTTGAGACAGCGCCCAAATCGTTATGCCTTTCGTGCAGGTCGGAATTTACCCGACAAGGAATTTCGCTACCTTAGGACCGTTATAGTTACGGCCGCCGTTCACTGGGACTTCAATTCAATGCTTTGGGCAAGCCCGAACATCTCCTCTTAATCTTCCAGCACCGGGCAGGCATCAGCCCCTATACATCACCTTACGGTTTAGCAGAGACCTGTGTTTTTGATAAACAGTCGCTTGGGCCTATTCTCTGCGGCTTTTACTTTTTATCATAAAAGCTCTCCTTATCCCGAAGTTACGGAGTCATTTTGCCGAGTTCCTTAACAAGAGTTTTCTCGCGCGTCTTAGTATACTCTACCTTCCCACCTGTGTCGGTTTACGGTACAGGTAAAAAAATCATTAACCCTAGAAGCTTTTCTAGAAAATATGAACACAGTCACGTTACCCTCAAATCTCATTTTTTGGCAAGTAAGAAGACGGATTTGCCTATCTTCTCAAACTCGATTTTTCGACCCTAATCCAATAAAGGGCGTGCTTATCCTCTTTTGTCCCTCCATCAGTGATTTTTTTAGTGCAGGAATTTTAGCCTGCTGGTCATCGACTACGCATTGCTGCCTCGCCTTAGTTCCTGACTAACCCAGGGCGGACGACCCTGCCCCTGGAAACCTTGGGTTTTCGACGGATAGAATTCTCATCTATCTTTTCGTTACTTACACCGGCATTCTCACTTCTAACCTCTCCACTACTGCTTCCGCTATAGCTTCTACGATGTTAGAACGCTTCCCCTACCACATGTTCCTTAGCTATTACTAGCCGGAACATATCCGTAGCTTCGGTATAATGTTTAGCCCCGTTACATTTTCGGTGCAAAAATATTAGATTAGTGAGCTATTACGCACTCTTTAAAAGATGGCTGCTTCTAAGCCAACTTCCTAATTGTTTTAACGTTTTTACTTCCTTAACCACTTAACATTAATTTAGGGACCTTAGCTGACGGTCTGGGCTCTTTCCCTTTTGACCATGGACCTTATCACCCATCGTCTGACTGCTGGGATACGGTTCTTGACATTCGGAGTTTAATTGAGATTGGTACCCCGAGGTGGAGCCCGCACTCATTTAGTGCTCTACCTTCAAGAACTATTAAATACCCAACGCTAGCCCTAAAGCTATTTCGGGGAGAACCAGCTATCTCTGAGTTCGATTGGAATTTCACCTCTAGCCACAAATCATCCAAACACTTTTCAACGTGTCCTGGTTCGGCCCTCCATGACGTGGTCACGTCACTTCAGCCTGTTCATGGCTAGCTCACTTCAGTTTCGGGTCTATGACATACAACTAAACGCCCTATTCAGACTCGCTTTCGCTACGGCTACGTTCCTTCAAACTTAACCTTGCTCTATATCATAACTCGCCGGTTCATTCTGCAAAAGGCACGCCATCACTCTTAAACGAGCTTTGACTACTTGTAAGCACACAGTTTCAGGATCTATTTCACTCCCCTTCCGGGGTTCTTTTCACCTTTCCCTCACGGTACTAGTTCACTATCGGTCACCAAGGAGTATTTAGCCTTAGGAGATGGTCCTCCTATCTTCCAACAAGATTTCTCGTGTCTCGCCGTACTTGAGGATACCCTAGATTTTAACTTACCTCTACAGGATTTTCACCTTCTGGGATATAGCTTTCCAACTATTTCGAGTTAATTAAAATTTGGTAACTAGTTATTGGTATCCGGCTGTTCCGGATTCGCTCGTCACTACTACCGGAATCGTTATTACTTTCTGTTCCTGCAGTTACTTAGATATTTCAGTTCACTGCGTTCCTTTCAATCAGTTAGTTGCCTAACAATTGATACTATAACTGCTTATAGTAGGTTGCCCCATTCGGAAATCCACGGATCTACACTTATTTACAGCTCCCCGTAGCGTATCGCCGTTAATTGCGTCCTTCATCAGCTCTTGGTGCCTAGGCATCCACTGTGCGCTCTTATTTCCTTTAATGTTCCGGATAAATAACTATTATTTACCTAATTTTCAAAGAATTTGTGTTCTTACGAAACCTATAACTCTGGTGGGCCTAAATGGACTTGAACCACCGACCTCACGCTTATCAGGCGTGTGCTCTAACCAACTGAGCTATAGGCCCTTCGTGAAGTCACGAAGAAAAACTTAGTTGCCTAAGTCTTTCAAAACTGAAGATGATTGATTTTATTGGTTTCCTTAGAAAGGAGGTGATCCATCCCCACCTTCCGGTAGGGATACCTTGTTACGACTTAACCCCAATCATCGACCCTACCTTAGACGGCGCCCTCTCGAATAAACGAGTTAGGCTACCGTTTTGGGGTATTGCCAACTTTCGTGGTTTGACGGGCGGTGTGTACAAACCCCGAGAACGTATTCACCGCGACATGCTGATTCGCGATTACTAGCGATTCCAACTTCATGAAGTCGAGTTGCAGACTTCAATCCGGACTGGGACTGTTTTTGGGGATTGGCCAAGAACTTGCGTTTCAGCTACCCTTTGTAACAGCCATTGTATCACGTTTGTAGCCCAGGTCATAAGGGGCATGCTGATTTGACGTGATCCTCACCTTCCTCCAATTTATCATTGGCAGTCTCGTTAAAGTCCCCACCATAACGTGCTGGCAACTAACGATAAGGGTTTCGCTCGTTTTAGGACTTAACCTAACATCTCACGACACGAGCTGACGACAACCATGCACCACCTGTGTTTCTGGTAACCTCCACGATATTACTATCATTTTGCAAAAACATGTCAAGACCTGGTAAGGTTTTTCGGGTATCTTCGAATTAAACAACATGATCCACCGCTTGTGCGGAGTCCCGTCAATTCCTTTAAGTTTCATACTTGCGTACGTACTACTCAGGCGGAGTACTTAATGTGTTAACTTCAGTACCGGTTTAACCCGACACTTAGTACTCATCGTTTACGGCGTGGACTACCAGGGTATCTAATCCTGTTTGCTCCCCACGCTTTCGTGCCTCAGCGTCAGTTAAGACCCAGCGAGCCGCCTACGCCTCTGGTGTTCCTCCATATATTTACGCATTTTACCGCTACACATGGAATTCCACTCGCCTCTATCTAACTCAAGTTTAGCAGTTTCAATAGCCGGACAACGTTAAGCGTTGCCATTACACCACTGACTTACTAGACCGCCTACGCACCCTTTACGCCCAATAATTCCGGATAACACTTGCCCCTTATGTCTTACCGCGGCTGCTGGCACATAATTAGCCGGGGCTTATTCATCAAGTACCGGCAAACAAATGGTTCGCCATTTGCTTTTCTTCCTCGATAAAAGAACTTTACATACCGAAGTACTTCGTCATTCACGCGGCGTTGCTCGGTCAGAGTTTCCTCCATTGCCGAAAATTCCCTACTGCTGCCTCCCGTAGGAGTTTGGGCCGTGTCTCAGTCCCAATGTGGCTGTTCAACCTCTCAGTCCAGCTACACATCATCGTCTTGGTAGGCCATTACCCTACCAACTAACTAATATGGCGCAAGCCCCTCCTAAAGCATACCTATTACTAGGTCTTTTAAAAGATACAAGATGCCTTTTATCTTCCTATCCAGTCTTAGCCACTGTTTCCAATGGTTATCCTCGTCTTTAGGGTAGGTTGCTTACGTGTTACTCACCCGTTCGCCACTAAAACCCGAAGGTTTCCGTTCGACTTGCATGTATTAGGCACGCCGCCAGCGTTCATCCTGAGCCAGGATCAAACTCTTCGTAATAAATTATTTAAATAAGTAATATTTACTTATTTAAATTATAGTAATATTTAAAATTTTTATGATATAAACATCATAATAAATAATAAAATATCATCTTCAGTTTTCAAAGAAGTAGTGATCAACTTAAATTACTATAATTTTACTTAATATG
>NZ_JALQCV010000017.1:0-5182 GCF_024425275.1 Candidatus Phytoplasma australasiaticum subsp. ipomoeae | reverse complement strand
TTTTTAGCGCTAAACCGAATTATCACTTAAATAATCGCCGGATGCTGGGAAACTAGCTTGTCCGGTGGTGTGTGGGGCTTATTATAATAGTTAGAAATAACGAAATGTAGTAATTCTATCACGATTCGAATCCCTTCTCAAACGCCAGACAACAATTCAATTTACTTCTATTTTAAAAAATTCATTAATTAAAATTAATTTTTATTATTAAATAAAAAATTTTTTTTTATTTAATAATGATAAAAGGAGAATAATTAAAATGGCTGTCCCCTTTAGAAGAACTAGTAAAACCGCTAAAAGAAAAAGACGTACTCATTACAAATTAAAATCACCTACTTTGGTATTATGCCCTGATACTAATAAATTTACTTTACCTCATCGTTTAACTAAAAATGGTGGTAATTTTTATAAAAATAAATTAATTTCGAAATTCAAAGACACGAATTAATCATATTTAAAAAAATATTTTAAATAAAAAAGGTATAATATGATTAAAATTAAAACATCACAAGAAATTCGTAAGATATGGCTGAATTTTTTTATATCTAAACAACATAAGTTAGAACCATCAGCATCTTTAGTACCAGATAAAGACCCTACTTTATTATGGATTAATGCTGGTGTATCACCTTTAAAAAAATATTTTAATAACTCTGTTGTACCTCGTCATAAACGTATAGTAAATATTCAAAAATGTTTAAGAGCTAATGATATCGAGATAGTAGGTAAAACTTCACGTCATCATACTTTTTTTGAAATGTTAGGGAATTTTTCGATAGGAGATTATTTTAAAAAAGAAGCTATTGAATTAGCTTATGAATTTTTAACATCTCACGAATTTTTAGCCTTAGATATTAATAAATTATATATTACTTATTTTGAAAAAGATTTAGAAACTTATAATTATTGGCTACAAAAAGGTATCGATAAAAATAATTTAATTTCTTTAAAAGAAAATTTTTGGGAAATAGGTGAAGGACCATGTGGGCCTTGTACCGAAATTTTTTTTGATCGTGGTCCAAAATATGATCAACGTAATAGTGATCTGATCTTGAATAATATAGAAAACAATCGTTTTATTGAAATATGGAATATTGTTTTTTCGCAATATAATTTAGAAATTAAAAATAATCGCAAAATTTATCATGAGTTATCGAATAAAAATATCGATACTGGAGCCGGATTAGAACGTTTAGCTTGTATTTTGCAAAATAAAGATAATAATTTTGAAACAGATTTATTTTTACCTATTATTAAAAAAATTTCTATTTTAAGTAATAAAATATACCATTTAGACAAAAATAAAGAAATTTTTAATATTATTTCGGATCATATTAGAGCTTTAGTTTTTGGAATTGCTGATGGTGTTACGTTAGCTAATGATGGCAGAGGTTATGTTTTAAAAAAAATTTTAAGAAGAGCTTTTCAAAAAGGTATTAAATTGGGTTTTAGTAAACCTTTTTTATTTGAATTAGTTCCTACAGTAGTTAATATTATGGAAGATTTTTATCCATATTTAAAATCGAAAATTCCGATTATTCAAACGATAATTTTATCTGAAGAACAGAAATTTTTATTAACTTTATGCGAAGGTAAGAATAAATTTTTAGAATTTACGAAAACTTCGAAAAAACTTTCGGATTCAGATTTTTTTAAACTTTACGATACTTATGGGTTACCTCCAGAAATAATTATAGAATATGCTAAAAATGACAAAGTTTTAGTAGACACAAAAGGATTTGAAAAAATTTTACAAAAACAAAAAAAAATATCATCTAACCAAGGTAAAATGATTTTTAAAAATAAAAATTATCAAAATAATAATTATTATAATGATTTTAATATTAAAAGTGAATTTATAGGTTATGAATGTTTTAGTAATTTAGCTAAAATAATTAAAATTTTTGAACATGGAATTGTATTAGACAAAACCCCTTTTTATGCTGAAATGGGAGGGCAAGTTTCTGATTGCGGCATGATTAATCAAAGTTATATAGAAAAAGTTGTTAAATTACCTCATGGACAATTTTTACACTATACGAAAGATAATTTCGAATTAGGGCAGCAAGTAAAAACATTTATTGATTTACAAAAAAGACATTTAATTTCTTTAAATCATACGGCTACACATTTATTACACGCCGCTTTAAAAATATTATTCAACCCTGATATAAAACAATGTGGTTCTTTTTTAAATAACAAAATGTTAAAATTTGATTTTAATTATTATAAATCTTTTTCTTTAGAAGATTTAATCGCTATAGAACAAAAAATAAATTTATGGATTAATGAAAGTTATCCTATTAATATTAAAACAATGAGTTTTAAAGACGCTCAAGATCAACAAATACAATTACTAGAACAAATCGAGTATAATGACATTGTAAGGGTAGTAGAAATTCAGGATATTTCGACACAATTATGCGGCGGTACACATGCCTTTAATACTTTATTTTTGCAAAAATTTGCCATTTTATCTTATAATTCTATTGGTTCGGGTATATATAGAATAGAAGCAACTACTACTGATTATAATATTGAAATTGGTTTTGATTTAAAAACTAAGCATTTGCAAATTCAAGAACAACAAATATTAAATAAAATAGAAAAACATTATCATTATTTATCAGAAAATTGCAATATTCCGAAATTCCAAGAAACTAAAAACAGTTATAAAAGTATTTTTCTTTATAAAAAATATTGTGAAGAATTACAAAAATTTTGGTTACAAATACAAAAGCAAATTCATCAAAAAGATATTATAAAAATGACTAAAGAAGCTGAAAAAATTATACCTTCTACAATAAAACCTTGCATGTTGTTGAGTTGTGATAATATTGATATTGATGAAAACATGTTAAAAAATCTATTAGAATATTTGATACAAAAATTAAAAATTAATTTTTTATGTTTATATAAACAAAAATCTAAATATTTTATTTTAGTTTGTAAAAGTAATATTGATACTATTAATGCTAAAGATTTTATTCAACGTGTTAATATTTTAATTGAAGGTAAAGGCGGAGGGAATGCGAAATTTGCTAAAAGTATTAGTTATCAAAAGGATAAATTAATAATATTGCAGCAAGAATGGTTAAAATGTTTATAAAAAAACAATTCTATCAAAAAGAAAATTTTTTAGGTTTAGATTTAGGAGAAAAAACTTTAGGAATTTCGTTTTCTAAATTTGGAATTATTGCGAAAAATTTAAAAACTATACATTTTCAGAGACATCAATATAGTAAATTAATTTTGCCTTTAGCAAATCTTATTCATGAAATGAATATTAATATAATTGTTTTAGGTAATCCTAAACATATGAACAATAACGTAGGAGTTAAATCTAAGATTAGTATTGCATTTGGTAAAAAAATTAAGAAATATTTTCCATCTGTTGAAGTATTTTTGTGGGATGAACGACTTTCTACTCAAGAAGCAATTAATAATATGCATCAAATTAAATACAAAAAAAACAGAATTTCAAAATTAAAAGATGAAATGGCTGCTGCAATAATTTTACAAAATTTTTTAAATTATCAAAAATATCATAATAAATTTGATTAATATTGAAAAAAAATTTATAAAGAAATAATATATCTATGTTTTATAATTTAAAAATAAAATATTTAAAAAATATGAAAAAGTACGCAATTCAAGAAAACATACCTATCATTCCTGAAGAAACTGGGATTTTTTTAGAAAATTTTATTAATACTAAAAAAATAGTAGATATTTTAGAAATAGGGACTGCTGTCGGGTATAGCGCGTTAACTATGTGCAATCCAACTAATCGAATCCAAACATTAGAAAGATCCAAGATTTATTATCAATTAGCCAAAAAAATATTTTCTCACACACCTTTTAATATTGAGGTAATTTGGACAGAAGCTCTAATTTATCAACCTAAAAAAGATTATGATTTAATTTTCATTGATGGCGCTAAATCACAATATTGCAAATTATTTGAAAAATATCAAAAATTTATAAAAAATAATGGTTTTATTATTTGTGATAATTTAAATTTTCATAATTTATTTAATAAACAAAATAATTCTAAAAATGTTTGTAAAATTCTAAAAAAAATACAAGCATTTAAAATATATTTAAAAAATAATTATTTTTTTAAAACTACATTTATAAATGTAGGAGATGGATTGAGTATTTCGTGTAAGAATTTTTTACCATCCGAATATATATATTTTAATGATAAAATAAATTATCCAAATTAAAAAATAATAAAAAAGAGGTTAGTTATTATGAACCAAGATCTTGATTCTTATGAGCATAAATATAAAATTGATAAAAAAAATATTCATAAAGACAAACAAATTTATAAACTAACTCAGGAAGGTGTAGATAAATTAAAGCAAGAACTAGATCATTTAACTTCCACTAAAAGAAGTGAAAATTTAATTTCTTTAAAAGAGGCTCGTGATCAAGGAGATTTAAGTGAAAATGCTGATTATGCAGCTGCCACTAATGAACAAATTATAATAGAAACACGTATTTCTGAAATCAAAAATATTTTAAAAAATATGCAAATTATTGATCATTCTAACCAAAATAAAGAAATTGTTACCATTGGTAATACGGTAGATATTCAGTTTTTAGATAATATGGAAATTTTAAAATTACATTTGGTTGGCATTTTAGAAGTAGATCCTTTGAACAATAAATTTTCTATTGAATCACCTATCGGACAAAGTTTACAAGGGCATAAAGAAGGTGATCAAGTAAGATATAAATCTGAAACAGGTAAAATAATTGATATTAAGGTTTTGAAAATAAATTGATATGAAATTAAAAAAATATACAAATTATATACCTAGTTTTTATTATGATTCTGTTTTTGAAATCCCTTTTGAAGATTTATTGCATAAAAATATTAAAGCTTTATTTTTTGATTTAGATAATACTCTTATAGAACCATATCAAAAAACTTTAAATGATAAAATTTATAATTTATTAATAAATATTAGTAAAAAATTTCAAATAATTATACTTTCTAATGGGGCGCCAAAGAGGCCTAAATATCGTGTGATTTGACCAATCACCAGTGCAGATAAACACTGAAAGGATAAGAATGGTTCATTAAACGAAAGAATAGTGAATTACAGCAGTTCTTAAAAGCGGGTTGCGACGAAGAAGTAGTTAGTCAAAAAGATTCCGCCACCTAATAATC
>NZ_JALQCV010000016.1:0-8675 GCF_024425275.1 Candidatus Phytoplasma australasiaticum subsp. ipomoeae | reverse complement strand
ATATGAACTTAAGAAAAAATTATTCTCATACACCTTCCATTGATAAACCAGAAAGTTCCAAAAAAAACAATTATAAATAATTATAGGAGATTTAATTAATGTTAAAATTATCAAATCAATTTAAAATCATAAGTATTTGTTTATTTATTTTTTTAGGATTATTATTTATAAATAATAACGAAAATAATAAAAAATTATATGCTTTACCTGGAATAGATTTAAATATAAGACAACAACAACTTGAAGAAGAAAGAGACCGTTTACTTATATCATTAAATAATATTTTTAATAATATGGATTTAAATTCTTCAACACGTTTAAGAATGATGAGAGAAGTTACCGAAAGTATGAATTGTACATTGGATGATCTCCAAAGGATAAATCAACAAATTTTTATGCGTGATCAATATCATCTACAAAACCAAAATAACCGAAATCAACGAAATCAACGAAATAATACTAGAAGAAATTAAAACAATTCGAATTTAATAATCATAAACTTAAAGATCCCTCTTTCTCAGGGGGGATCTTTTTTTATTTAATAACTAAATGAAGCTAAAATCTATGTTAATTAAAAAATCTTTAATCTTTATTTAGGAAAATATATTTTGTTCATTATTCAAAAAAATTTTTCAGAAAAAGTAATTAATCATAAAGATCAATAGGTTAAATAACACAATCAAATTATGATATTAACATCTTTAAAAATATATTAATACTTCAAAAATTACGTCCCATTACAAGTTAAATCTTTTTTCAATTAATAGCAAAATATTTGGAACAACTTTTACTTCTGAATAATACACTGAAAAAAGTAACAAAACTAAATCCTACATAACACAGATTCTTTAAAAAACAATTAACCTAAATTTTCCTGATACCAATATTAATTAAATTTTACAACCAAATATGTTCCGATATATAAAAATTTATAATTAACGTTTTTTAAATTATTAAACTAAATAAAATTTTTTTATTTTAAATAATTAAAAAGATAAACATTTATATTAATAATAAATTTAATCAAATAAAAAATTATTCGAAATATCTAAGTTTTTTCAATTATTTTAATAAAAATATATTAAAAAATCTCAAATAAAAAATAATATTTAAATATATTATTTAGGAGTTGGAAAAATTTTTTTAAAGTATAACATAGATATTTAATAAAATATAAAACTAATTAATCACAAAAAAATTTCATTTTTAAAATTAAAATTAAAAATCATTGATTTAAAATAATTTAACATTAACAAAATTGAAAAATTTAAAACAGTTAAAACTAATAAATATTAAAATCAAATAAAGCGACACTTAGAGTAGTCGTCAGCCTAATTTTAAAATTAAAATATCTTAAAAAACATAAAGAAGACAAAAGATAATAACCTTTATATGGCAAAAAGTTTTAAAGATATTTTAATAAGATATTATACGTCGTTTTGTTGAAAAATTGCTTGTCTGGTTCTGCAGAGAAACTAACTTGACAGTAATATATAATGAAATAAATTACATTATTAAACTTCACTATTCTATTATTATTATATTATTTTTTGATGTATTTAATAAAAATATTATTATATAATTGTTGATGGTTATACAAAGATATTCATAATTAAACTATTGAAAAAAAATAGTTTTAATTAAATTAAATTTCCCAAGGTAATATAAACAGTATAAAAATTTGAATTCATTGTTCATTGAATAAAAAATAATCAAATAATAAAGCAATCAAATAATATATTTTGAATTATATTTTGGATATCTATAACAAAAAGTTATTTGTTAAACTAAAATTATATATAAAAAAACACCTTAATCGACAAAAAATTTATATATTTATCAACAAATATTATCATTAATAAAATAATAATCAAAAAATTTATCGCTTTATTTTTAAATTATGAAAAAATTTTATTTAATTAATAATTCAAATATTATTGAATATAAATTTTATTATGAATTACTTTGGATAAATAAATTTAAAATTACATATAACGTTTTATAAATAATTACAAAAAGCAACTAAGAATTAACTTCTTTAATAATATATGTTTTAAATAGTTTACTATTCATTAAAACCTAAGTTTAAAAGTTAATTAATACATAATTATAATTAATATTTTATCATTCGTGATGTCAAAATTAAAGTTACATATATGGTACGCAAGTTATTTGCTAGAAAATATTCGATAATTAATAAATTTAAAAGGAAGTTTGAATATGTTTTTGGTTAATAATTTATGGAATCAATTGAAATTTTTTGGAATTTTTTTAGCTGGATTTGGTGCCGGAGGTATTACTTTTTCTCTGGTATATTTATTTTTTATTGTTAAAAATTTTAATAAAAATTTTAAAATTTCTTTTAATGAAACAGAAGATTTATCAGAAAACGAAAAAGTTAATAAATTAATTAAAAAACATCAATTAACATTTTTAAATAAAACTCAAGAAAATCCCCAAAAATATATAGAAATATTGTTTCAAGAAATACAAAAATTAACTTTAGAAATAGCAACTATTTTTTATCCGAGGTCGACTTCTCCTTGTTTAGAGTTAAATCTCGGAGAAACTTTATTATTAATAGAATATTTGCATAAAAGAATTGATATTTTATTTCAAAATAAAATTTTATGCATTTTTAAACGTATGACTTTGCGACAAATTATGGTTTTAAAATATAAATTAATAAATAAAAAATATTTACAAAAAATTCAAAAAACTAATAAATTAATGAATTTTTTAAGTACTTCAGTTAATATAATTAATCCTTTTTATTGGGCTAAAAAATTGTTTTTACAACGTCTTTATCATATTTTATTAGATAAAATTGGTTTAGCTATTATTTTAATATCTGGCGAAGAAGTATATAAGGTTTATAGTAAAAAAATTTTTGTTCCTGATCAAGATTTGAAATTATATCTACAAAATTTAAAACAAGAATTAGATAAAAATAATAAATAATAAAATTTAATAATTATAATAATTATTATTTTATTAAAAAATAAGAAGAGTAAGATAATGCGTGAATTTTGTATTCAATGGTTTCCTGGTCATATGAAAAAAACCTTTAAAGAAATAGATCAATCTTTAAAAATGATTGATTTAATGTTAGTAATTTTAGATGCAAGAATACCTTATTCAAGTGTCAATTGGGAATTGTTAAAAACATTTAATAATAAGCCATTTTTATTGTTGTTAAATAAAATATCTTTAGCGGATATGTCTAAAATAAATATTTTTAAAAATTTTTTTGAAAAAAATAAAATACCGGTATTATGGATTGATGCTAAATCAAAAATTAATATTCACCAAATTAAACCCTATATATATAAAATTTTAAAAATAAAAAAACCCCTTTGGGAACATAAAATTTTAAAATTAATGATTACCGGTATCCCTAATGTGGGAAAATCAACATTAATTAATTGTTTAGCTAATAAAAAGGTTGTTAAAACTGCGAATATACCAGGTATCACAAAACAAATGCAATGGATTAAAATAGATCAAAGAATTAAATTATTAGATACTCCTGGAATTTTATATCATAAATTTAGTGATCCTTATATTGGATATAATTTAGCTATTTGCGGCTGCATTAAATCTACTTTATATCCGAAATTACCTATTGTAGAATATTTATTAACTTATCTTAAACAACATTATTATCAAAATTTAAAAAAATGTTTCAAATTGGATGAACAAGAATTAGAATTACCTAATTTATGGTATAAAATAGCAAAAAAAAATATTTATTTAACAAAAAATAATATTATTGATGAAAATAAAGTTTTAGATATGATTTTGTATAAAGTCTCTAATGGTTTTATAGGTCCTGTTAATTTTGATTTAAATTTCTTTAATGTGATATAATTGCTTTAAAAGTTATGCAAGTAAATAATTTATAATAGAAAACTTCATTTTATAGATTTAATAATTTCTTTAAGGAGCATTTTTAACTATGAAGTCACAAGTAATTATTGTAGAATCACCTTCTAAAGCTAAAACTATCAGTAGTTTTTTTGATCATAAAATTTTAGTTTTATCTTCAAAAGGACATATACGTAATTTATCTTTAAAAGGTAATGATAATTTAGGTATTGATATTGATAATAATTTTAAACCTGATTATTGCATTATTAAAGGTAAAGAAAAGTTAGTTCAAGATTTAATTTCCAAAACTAAAGATAAATATGTATTTATAGCTACTGATTTTGATAGAGAAGGCGAAGCTATTGCATGGCATTTAGCTCAAGTTTTAAAATTAAAACCGTTAGATAAAAATAGAATTTTTTTTAGTGAAATCAATAAAAATGTTGTTATTAAAGCTTTTAATAATCCTGTAACGATTAATAAACGTTTAGTAGAATCACAAGAAACTCGACTTATTTTAGATAAAATAATTGGGTTTAAATTATCTTCTTTAGTTAGACGTATTCGTTCTAAATCGGCAGGGCGTGTTCAATCAGTGGCTTTAAAACTTGTTGCTGAACGCGAAAAAGAACATAATGATTTCATTCCCGAAGAATATTATTTAATTAAAGCTATTTTTGAAAATTTTACAGCTAATTTAATTATTAATCCCAAAAATCCTAAAATTAAACTTGAAGAAGCTAATCAAATTTTAAATCAGTTAAAAAATAAAAAATTTTATTTAAAAGATATAATAAAAACTAAAAATTTAAATAAACCTCCGAAGCCATTTATTACTGCTACTTTACAACAAGAATCTTTTAAATATTTAGGTATGAATGCTCGCAAAACTATGATCATTGCGCAAAAACTTTATGAAGGAGTTAAAATAGATCAGGAAATAATTGGATTAATTACTTATATGAGAACCGACTCTTATCGTATGTCCGAGGAATTTGTTGAAAATGCTCAAAGTTTTATTAGTGAAAAATTTGGTTCTTCTTACGTAAATGATATAAAATTAAAAAATTTATCTAAAAATCGTATAGAAGCTCACGAAGCTATTCGCATTACTGATATAAAAAAAACTCCTCAACAAATTAAGTCTTATTTAAATAAAGATGAATTATCTTTATATAATTTAATTTATCAAAAAACTATATCTAGTTTAATGAGTGCAGCAGTTATTAATAAAACACAGTTTATTTTTGAAATAGAAAAATATTTATTTCAAGTTGAAGGTTATCAAATGATATTCGATGGTTATTTAAAAACTAGTTTTTATTCTAATTTTAAAGAAATATTATTACCTGATTGGCAAAAGCATCAATATTATTTACCTCAAAAAGTTATAGCTAAATCCCAAATGACTTTACCTCCGCCTCGTTATAACGAAGCTTCTTTAATTAAACATTTAGAAAATTTAAAAATAGGCAGACCTTCAACTTATTCTCACATTATTGAAACTTTAAAAAATAGATATTATATAAATATTAAAGATAAGAAAATGATTTGTACTCAACGAGGATTAATGACGAATGAACTTTTAATAAAATTTTTTAATTCTTTTATTAATATCGAATATACAGCTTATATGGAAGAACAATTAGATAATATAGCTAATGGCAAAGTAGATAAAATAACTATTTTAAATAAATTTTATGATGATTTTATTAAATTATTTATAAATGCTAATAATAATATTAAAGTTATGAAAAATATTACAACACAAAAAAAATGTACTATTTGTGGAGATTTTATGGTAGAACGTTACAGTAAATATGGTGTCTTTTTAGGATGCAATGCTTATCCTAAGTGTAAAAATTCCGATATTGATCAAAAAAAATCTATAATTTTAACAAATCAAAATTGCTCCTCTTGTGGATCTTTAATGGCAGAAAGGAATGGGAAATATGGTAAATTTTTAGGTTGTAGCACTTATCCGAAGTGTAAACAAATTATCTCTTTTAATAAAAATAATAAATCAGAAAATAAAAAAAAAGAGAAAGAAAAATTATCTCAAAAATAAATTTATTATACAATTTAAATTGATATATTTATAGAGTTAATAATTTTATCTATTGCCGTGGTATATAATTAAGAGGAAATAAATAAATTATGTTTAATTTTTTTAAAAAATTATTTAAAGAAAAAACTCAAAATAAAAAAAATTTTTTTGCAAATTTAAAAAATTTATCTGAAGAACAAATACCAGAATGGGCCCAAAGAATTAAATCACAAAATAAATTAACTGATAATTTATTAGATGAATTAAAGATTTTATTACTGAAATCAGATTTAGGTCTAGAATCCACTCAAAATTTAATTAATCAAATTCGCAAAAATATTTCATCAGATATTTTAGCTCAACCAAAATATTTTTTAAATTTTCTAAAAGAACAAATATTGCTATTCTATCAACAAAATAATAAAAGCAATAATAACGACAATATTTCAACACAAAAACCACAAATTTATCTTTTTGTGGGAGTTAATGGTTCTGGCAAAACTACCACTATTGGAAAATTAGCTACTCAATTAGTTAAACAAAATAAAAAAGTTTTATTGATAGCAGCAGATACTTTTCGTACCGGAGCGATAGATCAATTAGAAAGTTGGAGTATAACTTCAAAAAGTAATTTTTTTTCAAAAAATAATAGTCAACCAGCAAGTGTCATTTTTGAAGGTTTGAAATATAGTAAAAATCAAGATTTTGATGTGATTTTATGCGATACTTCCGGAAGATTACAAAATAAAGATAATCTAATGCAAGAATTAGCTAAAATAGACAGAGTTATTAAAAAGTATAATACTCAAGCTCCTCACGAAACCTTTTTAATTTTAGACGCTATGACAGGCCAAGAAGCTTTAAAACAAGTGGAATCTTTTAGTCAAAAAATTCCGGTTACTGGTATTATTCTTACAAAATTTGATCATTTTTCTAAAGGAGGGTTAATTTTAGCAATTAAGCATTTATATCAATTAGAAACTAAATATATAGGTATTGGCGAATTACCAAATGATTTATTGAAATTTGATATTCAAAATTATGTTAATTGTTTATTTGATAATTAATAAAATTAAATATTATATATAATTAACATTTATTATAAATAATATTTTTATTAATATAATATCAATAAATAAAAAAAGGAGTTATTAATGAATTTTTTAAGTAATAGTGTTCAAAAAATAATTGATAAAATCGGTAATAAAAAATATATTAAACAAGAAGATATTGATAATATCATGCAAGAGATTAATCCTGCTTTATTAAAAGCAGATGTTGATTATGAAGTAGTAATTAAATTTAATGAATTAATTAAACAACAAACTTTAAATATGGAAATTTTAAAAGGTTTAACTCCTCAACAACAAGTTATTAAAATAATTCAAAATACTTTAACTAATATTTTAGGTAGTCAACCTTTACCTTTAAATTTAAAAGATAATAAGTTAAATATTTTTATGTTAATAGGTATGAAGGGTAGCGGAAAAACAACTGTTGCAGGTAAATTAGCTTATTTTATATATAAAAAAAAGATTGATAAAATTTTGTTAATTGCAGCAGATTATCATAGACCTGGTGGAATTCAACAATTACAACAAATAGGAAAAAATATTAATATAGAAGTTTACACTAACAATGATACAAATGATGCATCAGAAGTTATTTTGCAAGGTATTAATTATGCAAAAAAAAATAATTTTCAAACTGTTATTATAGATACTACCGGATTCTCTCCTGAAGATGAAATTAGTGTTAACAATTTAGCCTTAATTAAAAAAAATATTAAACCCGATGAAACTTTTATTGTTGTTGACGCTTTAGGAGGTCAACGAATATCAGGAAAAATTAAACAAATTAATGAAAAATTATCATTTACTGGGGTAATTATGACTAAAATGGATGCTAAAACTTCAGGAGGTTTAATTTTATCTATTAGATATATCACAAAATTAGCTATTCGTTTTATTTCAAGCTCAGAGCAACATAATGATGATAATTTTGAATTTTTTTATCCTGAAAGAATAGCTTCTCGAATTTTAGGTATGGGCGATTTATCTACTTTAATAGAAAATATAGAAAATAAAATAGATCCAAAACAAAATGCCGAATTAATAGATAAATTATTTCAAGACAATTATAATTATTATGATTTACAAAAACATTTAAATTTAATTAAAAAGATGGGATCTTTTCAAAAAATTTTAAATTTTATTCCTGGAATAGGTAATAAAATAACTAATTTAAATATTTTAGATAATAATATAATAGTTAAATTTGAAGCTATTATCCAAAGCATGACACATGAAGAAAGATTAAATCCAACATTACTGGCTAATAATAATCGTCGTCGTCATCGTATTAGCAAAGGTTCTGGTACAACTAATCAAGAAATTAATTTATTGATTGATTTTATCGAAAAACAAAAAAATTTAACAAAAAAACTAGATAATAAAAATTTGAATAAAGATTCTTCAATCACAGATTATCAAGATCTTATAAATAAATTTTTAGATTCACAATAAATAGTTTTAATAGGGGAGTTAATAAAATTCTATGAAACATTTAATATTAGTAGATGGGCATGCACTTATTTTTCGTGCTTACTATGCTACAGCTTATAAACAAAAAGGGCGCAAAAGATGCGCATAATTCCGCTATTTAACGCATAGCCTGGAGTGATAATCTCCAGAGGTCACGTAAACACTGTAAGGTGGGCTTGATTAATTGTCTCGAAAGAGTAATTAATAACAGCAAA
>NZ_JALQCV010000015.1:8619-10243 GCF_024425275.1 Candidatus Phytoplasma australasiaticum subsp. ipomoeae | reverse complement strand
AGGGATAACATAAAAGGAGTTATAAGTTAAAATGATGCAAATAAAAAATAAATTATATCTTTTACCATTATTTTTAATTAATTATTTAGGATTATTCCTGTTAATCAATATTCATCCAGTTATGGCAGCGGATAATAATAAAAATCAACAAAAAGAAGATTATGATTTGGTAGATAAAGCAATTAATGATTTAAACGAAGGTATTGAATATTTTAATAAAAAAGGAATTCAAATTAATTTAACTAGAATTACTAAACTAATATCAACAAAACAAAAAAGAAATAACCAAACAGAAAACTCATCATCAAGTTCTAAAAAAATAAAAAAATAGAGTTATGTTAAAAAACCAAAATAATCTTATAAATGGAACAAAAAAAATAAAAATAACGAATATGGTTTAAAAACCGACCTTGTAGTGTGTGCTTTTTTTGAACAACCTCTTAATTAAAGTTCTCTTATATTATCTTTATCGATGATAAAATTAATATGTTTTCTTCAGGTCTTAATGGATTCGGACAAACTAACATTTTATTAGAAATTAAATTTCTTTATGCGGACGAAATCGCAACAAATTATTAATAAGGATAATGAATTTGTAAAAGAAATGATAACATATGACCAAAAGTATTTATCATTATTAAACCTAACTAAATAATAATCATTTCAAATCACTTATTTAAAACAATTAAGTAAATTTAAATAAGTAAGACCTTCTCCATAAAGGTTTTTTTATACCTTTATTCATTGGCAAAGGAAAAGAACCATAAAATCAATTTTCTTTGAATGATTAATAAATATGGCAGTGACAAAATCACGCTCACCCAAACCCTCCACCGGCAACTAAACCAACAAAAATATAATCATCAAGTCTATTAAGGTGCTATAGTATCTTTAATAACTAAAAATTTTTATTTCAAAATTAATCTAAATAATTTTAGATTACAATTTAACACTTGATAATAAAAATATTTATATTAAGAAATTTAATTAAAAAAATAAACTTTTTAATTAAAATAATTTTTAAGTTTATCATTTTATAATTATGTTTAAATTATGATTTAAATTTATTACTTAATAATAATAAGTAAAATAAAATATTTATCATACATGTAATTATTACTAAATAAATTTTACTATATTTTTTAAATGAAAATATCCATTTTTGAGTATCAATGGAATAAATATTTGTTAAATATTTGTGAGCTAATTTGATAAATTTTGTATTATTTTTTTTCAAAATTTGATGGTTTTGGTTTTGTTCTTTTATTAATTTATTTTTATACTTTAAATCGATTATATTTTGTGTGAATGTTTTTTCTACTTCATATTTATCTTCGGTCAATGTTTTGTGAATCGTATCGAAGCTCGTGACTTTTTCTGTAACCTTATTAATGCTTTCATCTTGTTTTCGATCATTTTCATTTTTTCTTTGATCATTTTTAGTTAATGTTTTAAATCTTTGATTAAATTCTATAATACTTTCATCTTGTCTTCGATCAATTTCAGTTAATGTTTTTAATCTTTTATCAAAATCAATAGTATTTTTATCGTGTCTTTGATAATTTTCATAGTGTCTTTGATCAGTTTCGTCGTGTTTTTGATCATTTTTGTCGTGTCTTCGATC
>NZ_JALQCV010000015.1:8213-8519 GCF_024425275.1 Candidatus Phytoplasma australasiaticum subsp. ipomoeae | reverse complement strand
AGTTTCGTCGTGTCTTCGATCATTTTCATTGTGTATTTTGTCAATTTCGTCGTGTCTTTTATCAGTTTCGTCGTGTTTTTGATCATTTTTGTCGTGTCTTCGATCAGTTTCGTCGTGTCTTCGATCATTTTCATTGTGTATTTTGTCAATTTCGTCGTGTCTTTTATCAGTTTCGTCGTGTTTTTGATCATTTTTGTCGTGTCTTCGATCAGTTTCGTCGTGTCTTCGATCAGTTTCGTCGTGTATTTCGTCAGTTTCAGTTAATGTTTTTAATCTTTTATTGAAATCAATAATATTTTTATCGTG
>NZ_JALQCV010000015.1:0-8113 GCF_024425275.1 Candidatus Phytoplasma australasiaticum subsp. ipomoeae | reverse complement strand
TCTTTGATCAGTTTCGTCGTGTCTTCGATCATTTTCATTGTGTATTTTGTCAATTTCGTCGTGTCTTTGATCAGTTTCGTCGTGTTTTTGATCATTTTTGTCGTGTCTTTGATCAGTTTCGTCGTGTATTTCGTCAGTTTCAGTTAATGTTTGTAATCTTTTATTGAAATCAATAATATTTTTATCGTGTCTTTGATCAGTTTCGTCGTGTCTTCGATCATTTTCATTGTGTATTTTGTCAATTTCGTCGTGTCTTTGATCAGTTTCGTCGTGTTTTTGATCATTTTTGTCGTGTCTTTGATCAGTTTCGTCGTGTCTTCGATCAGTTTCGTCGTGTATTTCGTCAGTTTCAGTTAATGTTTGTAATCTTTTATTGAAATCAATAATATTTTTATCGTGTCTTTGATCAGTTTCATCGTGTTTTTGATCAGTTGCGTCGTGTCTTCGATCAGTTTCGTCGTGTATTTCGTCAGTTTCAGTTAATGTTTGTAATCTTTTATTGAAATCAATAATATTTTTATCGTGTCTTTGATCAGTTTCGTCGTGTTTTTGATCATTTTTAGTTAGTTGTTCTATTTGATTTTTTAAATCATTAATTTTTTGATCATAAGCGATAAAATAATTTTTTAACTTATTTTGAAAATTATTTTGTAATTCGTTTTTGGTATCCTCTAAATTTTTTAGAGTTGCTGGTGTATTTTTAATTTGTTCTTTTAAATTAATAATTTCGTTTTGAGCATCTTCTATTTCAAGTCTTAGAAATGAAGTGAATAAAGGATTATTTATTATTTTATTTATTATACCTATTTTAGTTGGCGACCATGTTATAAAATTATTTGATATTTTATCCAACATTATATCTATTATTTTTTTTAAGTAAGAACTATATAAATTTAAAATATTTTTTTTATTTTTATATTCTAATAATAATATTCTCTGGAAATGTTCTAAAATTTTTTCTTCCGAAGTCGGCATATTTACAGATGTAAACAAGAAGTTTTTTATATAATCTTCTTCATTTTGAATATAGTATTGTTCTTTAGTTTCGAAACTAGATAATTCTATTTCTGTTCGCATTTGATCATATAATTTCGCTAATTGATTTTTTTCTTTAAATTGATTTTTTATCTTTTCTTTTAAAATTAACAAATTTTGTTGATATGTTAATGTTGAATCTATTGCTATTAAATTATTTTCAAATTCTTTTTCATTTTTTATTCGATTTTCTATTACATTATAATAATTGAAATTAGCTTGCAATTGTTTAAGGTGTTCCTTTGATTTAATGATTTCATTTTCTTTATCTTCTAAAATAAATTTTAATACTATTGTATAAAAAGGATATTTTATATTTTGGATTTGAGAATTTTTGTATAATTCATGAATTTTATATATATGGGAATTTCTTATTTTATTGTGAATTAATTTATAATTTACAAAAAAATCATATGAGTGAAATAATTGTTTTTTTTCTCTATATTCTTTTAATAATATATATTTAAGTTCTTCGATTACATCATCTTTTAGGGTTATTTGGGGATCAATCTTGATTAATTCTTTTATAAATTTTTTTTCATCTTTTATTGGTTGATTACGATTTGATATTGTAAATTTAATATCTAAATCTTTGTTTGCTAATTCAAAAGCTTTTGCTATTTTATTTCTTTTTAAAAATTGATTAACTATTCTTTCTTTTAAAATTACAATAACTTCATCAGGATCAATAATATTATTATCTATAAAAATTAATTTTTGCTCTTCAGGTGTATTTGTTTTTAACTTTGCAACTTTATTTATTTGTGTATTTAAAAATAATTTGGATTTTTTGCTCTCATTATTAAGCTTAAATAATATTATTAAAAAAATATTTAATAATAAAAAAAACATAAAAACTGTAATTAATAATTTAATAATTTTATGTTGCATGGATTTTTCAAACATACTAAACAAACCTTTTCCGTTAATTTTATCTCAATTTTTTTATTAATTGTTTTTTAATTAAAATATTTTAAAATTATTAAAAAAATTAAATAAAAAAATAATAAATATGATTTATATACGGTAAGAATAATTTTTTATTAAATTAACCAAAAAAATTTTTTAATATAATTTTTACGTTTGAAATCGGATTTATTAAAATATAACCAATTTAAAAATATTTATTGTAAATTACAATTTTCAATAAAAAAAATTTCCCAAAATAAATAATTATAAATTAACAAATGTTTTAAAAGAATTAAATTTTTTAATATAATAGACCATTTGAATTAAGGAATAAAAAAAATAAAAAATATAAAACTATTTAATTTAATAGATAATTTAATTTTATCTATTAAGAATTTACTAAAAACCGATTAAAATAAAAATATGATTATAAATAATAATATATTAAGTTTATAAACATTAAATTAATTTTCAATTTAATAACATGTAAATCAATTTTACCAAATATTAATATTTGCGTCAATATTAAAAAAATAATAAGAATTTAAATTAGTTTTATTTAGTAAAAATTCAAATATTATAAAGAATCATGTATAAATTTCTGTTTAATTAATATTTTTAGATAATATTTAAATAATATAATTTTTTTAGTACCTCCAAAAAAATAATATCCCGAATTAATCAAATATTTTTTTAAATTTTATTTATTTTTTAAAAAAATTAAAAATAAAGTTTTTTTTAAAAAATTATTTCTTTTTAGAATAAATTAAAAAATATTGTTTTCATTTTGATTAAAAAAAACAAAAAAGACCAACTTAAAAGTTGGTCTTGATGATTAACAGATTTAATTGTAATGATTTTAAGATATAATTTGGTTTTAAAAATATCAATATCCAAAACTTTATTTTTTTGCTAGAGATATTTTACTATACTACTTAACCACTTAATGATTTCAACCTTTCTTATCCTTAACTTCTAGTTTGGTACATACTTGTTGACTAGATATTTAGTATAATCGTGCTTAATTGGTACTGATTATTAGTGATATAATGTGAATTTAGGTTTCTTTGACTCTTATATCCTTATATTAGGTTAATTTTAATTAACCATTATCGAGCGCAATTTAATAATATTTGTTGTAATATATTATAAATCTTATTTTGATCTTCTGTATCTCCATTTAAAAATACCCATTTAGTTACTTTTTTAATATCTTCCCCGATTAAATCAGGGTATTTTTGTTTTGATTGTTTCAAAAACTCTTTTATTTGCGGAATAACATCATTATCGTTTGATATTAATGCATATTTATTGTTTTTAAGATCTATCGATGATATTTGGATGAACATAATCAAAATGTTTTGTTTTATATCATTTAATAATTGAAAGTTTTTGTTTACTTCTTGATCGTTAATTTCACGGTTTATAATTTCTTTATCTTTAGTATTTAACTTTGTCGCCATAATAGAATGATTATTAATACTAATTAATAAAATTCCTAATAAAATTAATACATAATTTTTTATAATTGTAATTGGATTATTGTATTTAAACATTAATTATTAAACTCCTTTTATTTTTTTCTATTCCTTAGCTTAGGAGCGGCTATAGAAGGATCATTTATATAAATAATTATTTTTATACTGTATTATATCATTTTATATTTCAAAAGATAATGATGTTTTTTCTTTATATACATTATTATAATCTTAATTAATACTAAGATAGTTTCTTAATAATTTTTTTGAAAAAAATAAGATTGCTTCATGAATTTCACAGCTTTTCTGATAATAGCGATTATTATCAAATATGGAAATTTGAATATATCATTATTATACAATTTTAAAAAAAGAATGTTAAATAAAAAAATATTAAGCCAAATTTTATATTTATTATTTATTTTTAATATTTTGAGAATACATCAGATTTTTAAATCAAATATAAACAAACAATGTATAATAATTAAAATGTGATTTTAATAATAAAAAAATAATTTTTTTAATTTTTTATTATTTTTTAGAAAGAAAAACGATAAAATTATTATGATAAATTTGCGTAAAAAACATTTTTTAATTTTAAGTATTATATTGTTAGCGATTATAATAATTTTTATATATATTAAAAAAACGAAAATTAATAATGATTATGAAAATGATATTTCTTTTCAAGAAGTGTCTAATTCAAATTTATCAGAAGAAATAAATTCTAAAGCATTAGAGTCAATACAAGACTTTGATGTGTATCCGAAAGATAAAAATGTTTATATTAGCGAAAATATTAATAATGTAAATAATAATAATATTGATTTTCAAGAAATATCGAATTCAAATTTTGCAAATAATATGGGTTTTAACCTACAATTACTGGATTCAAATTTTATAGAAAACATTGATTTAGAAATGCAATCATCAATACAAGGATTCAATACTCTAGCGGAAAATAACCATAAAACTAATATTAACATTGATCAATGGAAAAAAATTAAAAATTATTTTTTAGAATTTTATTGTGATGATGTTTTTGAAATATCTTTTTTACCAACTAAAGATCAAGTTTTTATTCAAAATGAAAAAACAAAATTTAACATTAAAGAGAAAATAAAACAAAAACAAGATGTCATATATAAATGGCAAAAACTATTTAATGAAAGCCAAATAAAAATAAACAATTTACAAAAAAAAATAAATTCTCTTCCTAATCCGCAAATTATCGAAAATGAATTTAAACAATTAACTACATCTGAGAATAACTTGAAGCAACGCCAATTGTACAAAAATAATAATATCCCAAATATACATCAACAAATACAAAAATACGATATTGACAAAGAAAATGAAAAATTACAATCACAAATAACACAAATAGAAGAAAAAAAAGAATATTTTTATAAAGAAATTAAAAAGGAAAAAGAAAATCAAAAAAGATTTTCCAAAATAATTTATGAAATAAAAAAAAATCATTATGACGAAATCCGATATAATATTCAATATATTAAAAATAATTTTTATATCGAATCAGTTTAATCAGTGTTTTATTATATTATTTAAAAAATATTATTAAATTGCATATTATATCTAAAAATTTAAAAAATTCTATTTCATAAAATAACATTAATTTTATTTATTTTAATGTTTATATTTAAAAATTAAATTTAATATAATTCTACTTTAATACATCATATTATTGTCTTTGATATATATCAAAATAATAAAATCAACTTTTAAAGTTGATTTTGTTAGTTTTTATCCGTAAGTTTCCTAAAAATATTTTATTATTAATTTATAATTTATCAATACTATCTTCTATTTCTTTAATGATATTAAAATTACAGATATATTTTTTTCTTAAATTCTATTTTTTAAAAATAAATTTTAAAATTAATTTCTAGAATTACTTAATATTAACATTTATCGTTACATGAAAATGATTAATTTTTAAAATAATTGATAATATAAATTAAAAACGAAAAAAGTTTTGATGTAAAAAATCACGAATTCCTGAATATTTTTTTTGTTTATTATTAAAAGAATTATTCAATTGTTGATATTTTTCTTTTTCGTTTTGGATATCTTTTTTTAATAAATTCAATTGACTATTAAGTTCTTTAATTTGTTTATTTTTAAGAATATTTTCGTCATTTTTAGTGTCTTCAAGGTTTTTAATTTTTTGCCTTAAATTAATTATTTCAACTTCAAGTGATTTTTTATCTTTTAATAAAGATTTTATTTGTAATTTAAAATCGTTTTCTAAATTAGAAAATTTTTTTTCTTCTTGTGATAAATAATTTAATAATTCGTTTATCTCTTTTATTTTTTCTTTTATTTGTTTTTGTTTAAATTCTAGTTCTAATCTATTAAATATTAGATTCTGTACATTTTTTTTATCATTTGGATCTAAAAATTTGTTTTTAAGCCAAAAAATATACATATTGGAAGCTCCGTTGCTCATTTGTTTTAAATCTTCTAAAGAATAAATATCATCTTTTTTGTCTCTCTCTCCTTTATCAAACAAAACACACATTAACTTATATTCATTAGTGCCTAATTGTTTAAAAAGGGGATTTTTAATTTTCCAAATAAGATCGTATTTAACATTTTGTCCATTATAACATGGGTATTCTAAGGCAAAATAACTGAAACTTTCATAACAATTTTTGTTTATTAAATGTTGTAATATATCTTCTGTATTTTCCAGATGAATATCATGAATTTTCATATTATCTTGATTGTTCATATATTCATCTTTATTTATAGATATGGATAGAATATTTGCGTTTCAATATCAAAATTGGTATTTTTGATATCTATTACAAACAGCCCCCATCTAAACCGGACAAGCAAGTTTCCAAGCATCCGGCTTGCCATAATTTACCTTCTTACGAAGACTAACTTAATGTCACCACTGGTTAGTTGTTGATTATAATCGTCCTGTAACACTTATATTTATGATATTGCACAATAAATTACTGACTTCTTTTGCCCTATAAAGGTCGTTAACCTTCATCTTGGGAGGGCGATTAACTTAATTATTCCAAATTAAGTTTTACTCCTCCGACTACTAAAAAGTCGCTTTATCCTTGAGCCTAATGACTTTTATTTCATTATTAGTTAATTTAATAACTAGCTTTTAGGATTCTCCAAGTTACTCTAAATATCGACCTTGATTCCTTAGGTGAAGTAACCATTTACTAATGGTGAGATTCCTGTTTTTTTGTTAATTGATAAACTATCCAACAATGATTGCTTATGTTGATAGACTCAGGACTGCTCGTTTATAGTAGTTTACGAAACAGGTTATCAAATTACATCTTCTTAGCTTCTTAGGCCCTTTCAGGCTTATCCTTAAAATCATTCGGTGGCGGCATCTTCTTGACTAACTACTTCGTCACAACCCGCTTTTAAGAACTGCTGTAATTCACTATTCTTTCGTTTAATGAACCATTCTTATCCTTTCAGTGTTTATCGCACTGGTGATTGGTTAAATCACACGATATTTAGGCCTCTTTGGCGCCCCTATCACTTGATTAATATTTATAATCGAGAATAAAAATAAAAACAATGTGCTGTAATTAATGATTTTAATTATTTTTTTTAATTTAACCATATTTAACATCTCCTATTTATTTTATTCACATATATAAATTATCATTTTTAATATTTATTAACAAATATTTAGATATTTTTTTAAATTAAATAAAAATTAATAATCATTAAAATTTTATTAATAGTTATTATTTCTGGTATAAAGATAAATTTAAAGTTATATAAAAAAATAAATTTTTGTAATTTTGGTTATATTTATTGACTAAATATCTATTAAATAAAATACATCTATGATATACGGATAGATTAATTGCGTTTTATTCAAAGATTTATCTTTGCTGTTTTATTTACAATCAACCCCCGTTCAAACCGGACAAGCAAGTTTCCCAGCATCCGGCTTTCCATAATTTACTCTCTTGCGAGAACTAATTTCTCCTCGCGGTTAATTAGCTATTTATTCCTATTGTTCTTATTATTTCTGATATCATGTAATTGTTGATTGGTTATCTTGCGATGACAATCTTTACACAATATCTTTGTTCTTTTATTCATGATACTTTGGTGATGCGCATTGCGGACCGTACCAATGTGATGAATTTGTAGTTGGGTTGTTTTATCGCAGTGCTCACAACGTTCCGCTTTTAGACGGTCAATTAGATGAGTACAACCTTGGAATATAAATCTATTAATGGTAATTTCCGGGGTTTCCCTTATAATTACGCATTTTTTTAATTTTGTCCCAAGTGTAAACATTCCATGGTTCGTATTGGGTTTCCCTTTTGTTAATATAAGCAATCCCCCAAGTTGAACCAATTTTACATTTCTTTCGAACTTTGGCAATTGACGTTTTCCGTTTCCTTGCTAGTGTTTTCAAACAGCTGTATTCAGCTAGATAACTTAAGTGAGTCAAAACACCTAAATTGTTAGCCAAACAAAAGTATTGGATAATTCCTCTAACAATTTTCTTATAGGTCCGGATTATTTCTAACTCGTCTCTATCTGCTAATGTTTCGTCGTGTTTCACCTTTCCCTTTTTAAACCAATTATATTCATATCCATACTCTTTGGCTTTTGCTTGGGGAATTTGGATTTGAACTTGCCCATTTAAGGAATTCTTGGTAGTTTTC
>NZ_JALQCV010000014.1:5366-13159 GCF_024425275.1 Candidatus Phytoplasma australasiaticum subsp. ipomoeae | reverse complement strand
TAAAAAAGATAGGAAATTATTTTTTAATCTTTTAAACAAAAAAAGACTAACTTAATAGTTAGTCTTCAAGATTTTTAAAAAATAAAAAGTGTCTAAATTTTCGGAACAGCTCACTTATACCGAATATGACTATTTAGGAGATAGGAGAATAGATTTTTTGAAAAACCCTAACAAAAAAACATCATACGTCCATTGTGATAGTTAGAAAAAATTCGAAAATTAAAAAATTTGAGAAATTAAAGAAAACCAAGACTGATAATCGGAAGAATAATGATCAAAAAAAGATGTAAAGTTTATTTTAACAACCAAAAAAAACGCATTTAAATCCATCATACCAAACCTGGATGCGATGTTGGCTGTCATAGAAACAAAAATATGGTGTTTTTAAAGTCAAAAAACTAATCATTAATATCTATATTTTTAAGATTTAATTATTTGCAAAACTATAAAGAATCTACGGTATCGAAAAAATGATTTTTTTTGAAAAAAAATGGTTTGAGCTGCTTTACGTTTATAATTTTGATATCGCCAAGTATTAGCAAAATGAATTTGTCCTAATTCATTTAACAATATTTGAGCTCCATTTTGCCCCACATCAACTTGTAATGGGTTGGCTGAATTATCCCAAATTTTACAGTGTAATAAAAAATGCTCTAGTAAATTACAATAAACCAAATTGTATTCCATTTGATAACTAAAAATCACAAATGGCCTATGAAAAAACTTAATTATCAAAGTCCTCTTCATTATTTACAAAATTATCGATTTAAAATATCTTAATTTCATAAATTATTATTTTGTGAAAATAAAAATTGCTTTTTTATTAAATGTGCTTATAATACTAAAATATAAACAATTATGTTTTTGTATTATGTTTTTGTATTAGACAAAAACAATTCCTGATCATTATTTATGCTACATAAATACTTTACAAAAAGGAGAAAATTTTATAATGTATGGTATGTTTTTGGGTACTTATTGTTTGTCGATATTAATATTAATTTTACTTATTTTATCTATAATATTTTTAAGTCTCAGAATTTTTGAATTAATAATAAATTTTATTTGCACAATAAAAGATATTATTAAAAAAAGAAATAAAATTACTCTTTTATTTATTATTTTGTTTATTATTTGGTTGATAGTATGTTTCTGGCTTTTTATTAAATGTGTTAACAATTATGTTTTTTTCTAAAAAAACAATTTCTGATCATTAATTTATGCTACATAAATACTTTACAAAAGAAGCAAATTTTATAATGGATGAGGTTACTAAAAATATATTTTTTAATTTGATAGCAATTTTAAGCGTTTTCTTGTTAATTATGTTATTTTTAAGTTGCAAAGTATTGAGTTTAAAAATAAAAAATTTTATAAAAAAAATAGAAAATAGTATTTACAAAAGACATGCAATTGTGAGTTTATGTATTATCATTTTTATTTGTTGTTTTTTTTGTTGTTATTGCTTTAATGATAAAAAAATAATAATATTAAATATTTAGTTAAAATAAAAAGAAGGAGTTACTCGAGAATGAATGTTCTTTAATGGATTAATTTAAGCTTATCTGTTATAAGTATTTAGGGGAATTAATTATTAATTTTTTATATCCCGTTTTTTTATCTGTCAAGCGTTATAAAATAAATTTATTAAAATTATTAAGTTATAACTTATAATTTTCATGATTAGACAATTATTAAATAGCATCTTCAGACGTTTTAGTGCATTGTTGATATACAAACGTAATACTACCTTGGTGAAGCTTTTGTTCATAATGCTGATTTCAAATTAACTGATTTCTACCTGCACTGCAACCCTTTACGTAAAACTTTATCTCTCTTTAAAGATAAACATAATAACGATAAAGTAAAAGAAGTTGAAAATAATAAAAGAGTCAGCTCTGACTGGTAACAAAATTATACCAACTGTCAATATATTAAAATTTAAGAAATAAAAATTAAAGGAGATTTAATTAATGTTTAAATTACAAAATCAATTTAAAATAATAAGTATTTATTTATTTATTTTTTTAGGACTATTATTTACAATGAATAATAATCAAGTAATGGCGATGAATAATTTAAATGATGAAAATTACATAAATAATGAAATTAATAAACTTTATTTAGAACGAAAAGAATTAGCTACTAAAATTTCATATTTTCTTATTTATCGTTTAGATGATGATGTAAAATTACAAAAACAATTAAATGATTTAGATCAAATAATTAAAAATCTTTATCAAAGAATTTATGATATCAAAATTTTAAAGTCTATAAATGAACAAATTCGGCATGATTCATATGAAAGAAATCAAATAGCAATTCAAATTTTAAGTATTTCCTATCAAAAACCCGCAATACAAGAACTTATGACAAAATATCAAAAATTAGTGATAAAAATTAAGAATCTAAACCAAAAATATATTAATTTACAATATAAATTAAATGAATTTAATTAATTTTTCATCACAACCCTAAGACCCTCTCTCAGGGTCTTTTTTTGATACACAAAATCTTAAAAAGGAAACCAAAAAATATGTTAATTAAAAAAATCTTTTCATCTTGACCAAACAACCTCATTTTTTTTATCATTACTTTACTTGCGTTTATTCTGATTATAATCGTTTATTATGTCATTAAATTCTATCTTTTAACCGCCAAACTAATATTACCTAATTAAAACAAGAAATAGTAGTGCGATTTTATCGTTATTTAACTACTAAGAACCCAAATCATAATGGCATCTATTTAATACTTGGTTAACCCAAATTAAATAATGGTCTTAATATTTTAAGTAATTATTTATTATACTTATCGAAATCAATGGTTAAACTTAGGGTTATTAACCATTATTTTATTATTTCTTCCGCATTTATTATCTTTAATTGATTTTATGATTAAATGTCTTTATCACCTTTGTAGGTTTCTTTATTTTTTAGGAAAATATCTTTGGTTATTATTTAAAAAAATTTTTAAGAAAGCGTAATTAATCATGAAAGTTAACTTAAATCAACGTACTAAAGCCTGGTTACCAACATCGTCACAAATACATTAATGCCTCCGAAATCGGAAGTATTACAGAATTAGATCCGTTCCGTTCTTTAACCCAATTAACACACTGACCCCTTATTTTGTGACAACTAGTTATCGTGTTCATCATGACCAAAATTACTATTATTGGATTGTTTTCTAGCTTAATCTAATTTTTTTCCTAATCGGTTAAACTTTCATCTACTTCAATAAAACTTTGATGTAATTCTTCATTCTGATGTTTTTTTATAAAATAAGCGGGAGTAAAAATGATCATGACACTGATAATTAGAAAAATAATTTCTTTTATTAATTTTTTTAAATTGTTCATATTATAAAAACTCCTTTGTTTTGTTTAGTTAACAAAAATATTCATTTATTAATGGCAATAAAAAAATATTGTTGAATAAAAAAAGACCTTTAAAAATAAGGGTCTTAAAAATTTAATATTTTATTATTTTTTTTAAAAAAGGTTTTTTAAATGAAAAAATGTTTTTTTCTTAACCAGTTAATTGATTTTTGTTTAGTTAAATCACTTTTTTTATTCCTTTCTTTTTTTATTTGATTGACTTTTTTTCTTTGCCAGGTAGTTATGTTTTTTTATATTTGGCTAAAGAAAAAGTCCCTTTAAAAAGGGACTTAAATTGATAAAATATTTTTTTATTTCTATTTTATAGAACGAGAATAAGTATCTTCTTAAAGTAAATGTTTCAAACATTCTTTCTTTTGGAGATACTAAAAAAACCACTAAGGGATGTGAAA
Organism: Candidatus Phytoplasma australasiaticum subsp. ipomoeae; assembly: GCF_024425275.1. NCBI lineage: Bacteria > Bacillati > Mycoplasmatota > Mollicutes > Acholeplasmatales > Acholeplasmataceae > Candidatus Phytoplasma > Candidatus Phytoplasma australasiaticum. The sequence goes on along the minus strand of NZ_JALQCV010000014.1, from coordinate 9,367 downwards.
AATATGAAACATAAAATAAAAGTAACGATGATTTTTTTAATCATCTTTACATAAATAGAGCCTCGGAGAGGCTCTATTTTCTTTTTCACCACGAAATTTGTTTTAACTATAAAACAAATGAAACATTGGTTCACTCCCAAATAGAATAAAAAGTTGATTAGGATTATTTTAGTTAAAAAAGTAAAAAAGTCAATTTTGTATTTTTTTTGATAATCTTTTAGTTACTTTCGTGATTAATTCCTTTAATAAATAGGAAATCAAAAAGACTTTTGTTTAAAGAATCTTTAAAAATTGAATTGACTTAATTTCGGCTGGAATTATTCGAACGATTTGAATGTTGGGGTATAGTGTTATGTAAAATTCTTTGTTGAGTGGCAATCCTTTGGCTTAATTGCATATTTCGTGTCATTAAATTATTAATAAATTCTTCAGAAGCATTATTTTCTCTAGCCTGAAAAATTTGTTGTACCAATTGAGCTTGTTGTAAATTCAAATCTAGTAAAATATTTGCTTGTATTTCCAAATCTGACTGATTATTATTTATATTATGACCATTATTATTAGCATGACCATTGCTTGATGCCATAATGGGATTATTATTGATTATTAAAAACATACCTAAAAAACTAATTAAAAATAATGGTAAAAGATGTAATTTTTTTTTTACTTGCATCATTTTAACTTATAACTCCTTTTTTATTTATCCCTCAGTTGAGGTGATTTCGTAGAGTTTGTTTAATCGAGAAATAATTGAATCTTTATATTGTTTTTCACCTTCTTCATATCGTTCTTCTAATTTTTTTCGGTATTCTTCAGCATCAGATAACATTTCTTGGTATTTTCTTTGGGTTGCTTTTAATTTACCAATTTGAACTTCGATTTTGCCGATTTCACCAACTATTTTTGAAATTTCATCTTGGAATTTATCGATTTTATCTTCGTTAGTTTTTCTATCAATTTTTAATCTATCAACTTCTGGTTGTTTTGTTTCTAGTTGTTTTTCTAATGGTTTTTTTTGTTGTTCGTAAGATGTTATTTGTGGAGAAATAAGATTTAATTGAGATTGGTATTCATCGCATTTATTTTGGTATTCGTCTATTACATCTTTTTCTTTATTTAAATAACCTAAACACAATCCCCAACTCTTTTTAAGTTTATTAATTTCTTCTTGTTCTTGTTCTGATAAATCAGTTGGTAATAAAGTAGGATTAATAGGTTCGGAAAAAAGATATTTTTTCATTTGTTCTAAACGAGCCGCAGTTATTTTAATTTTGGGAATTAGTTGTTCTTCGGCAGAACGTTTCAGTCTAGTAGAAAAGAGTTTTTTTATTTTAAATGCTTCATAATAATCTAACGTTTCTTTTGCGGATTCCCAAGAAGATAAAGGTGATTGATTTTTGCTAGTACAATGATGATTTTTATGAATCATAATCATAATTGTTATTCCTAATAATAAAATAACTATTATTTCAACAAAATATTTTTGTAAAAAGTTTTTTTTATTCATTAATTTCGTAACCTTTCTGATAATAATAAGATTATTATTATCAAATTTGGAAATTTGAATATATCACTATTATATAACTTTAAGAAAGAAATAATGAAACAAAATAATAATGAAAATTTATTTCATCATTATTTATTGATAATCAGTTGATAGCATTGAGCATATTTTTTGTTTTTTGTTGTTCTATGAAGCCATTTATTTTCTCTTACTTGCAATTATTCTTCAAAGACTAAGGATTTAACTTCTTTTTGTTAAACTACCCGCTACTTTAAAAATAATGGGTGTGGAAGCAGGGATTTTGATTTTTTTCCTCTTTGTGGATTGCTTCCAATGTAGGCTTTTCGTGATTTTAAGACAAATCTACCAATGGTAGGTGCTAAAATTACTTTTTTATGGGATGCAATTGCTTCGATTAAACACGCTCGAAGGTTTTGTAAAATGTTTCTGTAGCAGTAATGGTAGCTTTATTTGCTTCAGCGATTTTTTTTATTAATTCTTTTTTTTAGTCATATAATTATTTCTCCTTTGGGTTGATTTTTTTTGTAAATTACTATGGTCTTGGAAATAAGTACTACAATAAATTTTTGTTATGGTATCACTCATTAAAATGGATTGATTATTAATGTGAAGAGATTGTTTTTTGAGCTCATATGAGTGTCATTCCTCTAATTAATTGACTTTTCTTCAACACGATTTATTTATTCTTTCGAAAAATCTTGATTGATAAAAATTTGGAATAACTTGGAGATTATTTTATATTTACTAATTTTTTTTTATTATAAATAGAATAGGAATAACAATTAATAAAACTAACAATAAAAAAATATTATTTATTAAAACACCAAGCCATCCTTGAGAGAAATTATTATAAAAATTTAAATCAAAAAAATCATTAATTATTGAGCTGATATTACAGTATAAAAAAGGATTCATAAAATTATAAGGATATTGATAAAAACGTTGATTTTCGATTGAACCTAAAATTAAGGAATAAAAAAGATAAAACAAAGGATGGATTAAAGCTAAATAATGTTTAAGGCAAGGGGCCAAAGGAGGATTAACATAACAATTACTAAAATAAAAAATAGTAAATAATATCGGAATATAAGTATGTTCACATAAACTCACTGTTAAAAATTCATATTTAAAATTTTCATAATCTACAAAAGGATCGGCGATTAAATTCCAAACGACGCCGGTTAATAATATATCAATTAAAACACAAAAAGCCCATAAAGAATAATTTTTATGATTTCGAAATTTAGAATTTAAAGTTCCAATACAAAATAAAAGAACTAAAAAATTACTTTGAAAAGTGAAATTATAAAAAGTATTATAAAAAGCGCCACTTATCAAAGTTAGTAAGTTTTGCTCTGAGTCATAATTACGAAAAGAATAATTATTTAATTTAATGAAATAAGTGGCACTTGAAAATATAATTAATACAATTAAAAAAAGAAAAGCTTTACTAGATAATTTTTTTTTTGAATTATCAAACATAGATAAATCTTCCTTTTTTACAATTTAATATTTAATTTATTATCCTTATCATTATTGATATAAAGAATATTAAATATACACTTCTTTAATAAGTTAATATTTATATTACTAATAATTTTATAAAAAATTTCATAGAAAATTTCATAGAATTTAAATAAAAAATATTGAAATTTAAATATATCACTATTTATATAATTTTATAAATTAAATATTTTAAAAAAAATTTATTTATTGAAAATTATAATATATTTTTTACGATTTATTTATCATTGTGAGTTTTGATATTATTTAAGTTTTCTTTGGTAATCTTTTTTTGTTGACGTCATAGTTTGGTTAAATTGCTGCGGTTAATATTCTTATATCATAAGCGTAAATTTTCTTTGTTAATTCATTGGTCAATGATTTTTTGTTTTCGCTAATTACTTCGTTAAACATAATAATATAAAACAATGATTTTTATGTAAAAATAAAGTAACTTTGCCCATTTCTTGATTATATTTCTAGCAATCACTAATAGTTTTAATTAAAAATTTTTTTTATTTTTATCATTTTTTAATATTGAAAACTTCTATAATCAAAATATCACTGTATTAATATTTTTCGTATATATTTATTTGATAATTTATGAAAATTGTTTGATCAAATAATAAAAAAATAAATTTTAGAATGTCTATTCAAATATATTTATAATTAGAAAAATTTAAATTTAGATAACTATGTTTAATTATATTAAATATTGTTTAATATAAATAATATTTAAGAAACTTATTACGTAATAAAATAAAGTGAAATTTATTTAAATTAATTAAATGGTTTTAAAATAAGTTATTTTTAATTATATTTAGAATAAAAATATCAAAAAATAGCTAACTATGTTTAATTATATTAAATATTGTTTAATATAAATAATATTTAAGAAACTTATTACGTAATAAAATAAAGTGAAATTTATTTAAATTAATTAAATGGTTTTAAAATAAGTTATTTTTAATTA
>NZ_JALQCV010000014.1:0-5266 GCF_024425275.1 Candidatus Phytoplasma australasiaticum subsp. ipomoeae | reverse complement strand
TATTTAGAATAAAAATATCAAAAAAATAACTTTTTATATAAAAAAATATATGATTTTTTTAAAAAAGTTGTTATTTATAAAAATATTAAATATTATGTAAAAAACATGTTTTTTATTATAAAGTTTACTTCCTATAATATTAATTATGTAAACCATTGAATTAACCTTATGAAATTGACTATTTATCCTCTTGATTCATTTGAAAAGAGCAAAAAAACAAAAAAGTAACCAATAATTGGTATCTTTATTATTAATTACTTCAAAAAACGTTGTGTAGTAAACAGAGTGCGGCGCGCCCTTTGCCAAAATAAATTAGAAAAGATAAGCATAAGAAATCTCTTTTTATTTCTTTTAAAAAACAAAAAAAGATCAACTAATAAAGTTGATCTTGAACATAATTAACAGATTTTATTAATTGTAATACTTTTGGGGTGCAGTGCGATCTGACCTGGTTATTTTTTAAATACCGCGAAATTTAGGTATCTTTGGCATCCTAATCTTTTACCTTAATGTTTTATTTCAAGATTTTGAAAAAAGTAAAAATAAATTTTTTATCTTACTTATAATATTAATAAGCTTAATTAAATATGATTTTTTATAAAAAATTAATTTATATTATTAAATGCGGTTTTAATATTAATATTAAAAATAAAATTATTTTTTAATATTATTAAAATAATAAATAATTATTTTAATGATAATAATTTTAAAAATAAATTTTTCATTTTCCATTATTATGAAAATAAAATTTCAAAAAAAATATATAATAAAAATGTATTAAATATTTAATAAAATTTATATAACTATTAATTTTATCTTAATATATTAAATTTAAATAAAATAATATAAACTTTTTTTTCATTTGAGGAACCAAATTAATAATATTTTTTTCTATTAATATTTAAAAATATATATTTAAGAAAAAAATTGCAATTTAATCAAATTATTATTTCTTATAGATGGATTGTTCATGAATTTTTAAAAATATTCATTAATTTATAAAAAAATTATAAATATTTGTCAATTTCATTAGAAAGTTTTTTATCATATGAATTTTAAGTTCACAAAAATACAAATAAAAAAAATTAATATGATTTGTTTATTTATAATTTTCTTAGCTTTAATATTTATAAATAATCAAAAATCTTATATAGTTTACGCTGGTTCGAATTATTCAACCATCAAAAGAACAGAATCTTCTGAAATATTATTTGATTGTTTAGAAACTAAAATAGAAATTTTAAGAGACAAAATAGATCAATTTTCAAGGAAAAAAAATGAATTATTAAAAGAAATTGATACAGTAGACAAAGAATTGTTATCATTGAATTTAAAAATTAAAAATAAATCCCATTTTAATGTTTCTAAAAGTTTTTTAAAATATCAAATATCTTGTTTAAAATCAAAGAAAAATAATCTTAAAACAAATTTATATGATTTACATTTAGAAATAACAGAATTAGAACTTAAATTAAGAAAAAAATTAGATTTATTAACTAAAAAATAATGTTGTTCTTTTTAAAATTAATTTTATCATTTTACTAAAAGCAATAATTATCGATAAATAATTGATTAATCATCATCAAAATATTATTAATAACTTATATGTATCCTTATTATTTATAATAAATAAAAAATAAATTAGATAAAATCTCTTTTAAATAGTAAATCTTTAAATTAAATACATTTAATGTTTTATTATATTTATTTAAATAAAAAAAGACCCCCGCAAAAGGGTCTTTTATATTTAAGAAAAGAAAATTATTTTTATATTGATAATATTTTTAGTTATTGTCATTATTTAAAGTATATTTAAAAGATGTTGATAAATTTTTAGTTGTTCTTTTTGATTATTAACTAATTGTTCGTGATTTGTTTTTAATCTTAATAGTCTTTTTTTTCATCATCAGTAAGATTAACTGATTCTTTTAATGTTTTATTTATGTTTGTTATTGTGGTTGCATTATCATAAATTTTTTGTTTTAAATAGATAATATTTTCTTCAATAGTGAGATTATGTTGAGAAGGTTGATTGTTACTAGTTCCTGGAAAGTTTGGATTCATTGCCATAACTTGATTAATATTCATTAAGAAGAATAATCCTAAACAACTAATTAAAGAGGATGGCAAAAGATGTAATTTATTTTTTATTTGCATCATTTTAACTTATAACTCTCCTTTTATTTATCCCTCAGTTGAGGTGATATCGTAAAAGGAATTTTTGTTTTGAAATAATAGAATATTCACTGATTTCTTTCATGTATTTTTCTATCTTTTTTTATATTTTTCAATATTAACTAACTTATCTTGGTAATATTTTTATTTAATTTCTAATGTACTAATTTGAATATTAATATCTTTGATTTTAATAATTATTTCAAGTATTTTTTCTTTAAGTTTTTTTCAATTTTATCTTTATTACCTCTTCTATCATTTATCTTTTTCTAATAAAATTGTTTGTGGTTTTAAAACTGTTATTCGATTTGGAAAAGGATTTAATTACAAATTAGTATTGATCATATTCTTTTTTATATTTAATAAAATATTCATAATTTTTTATGAACCTTCTAACATTTGTTACCAACTCGTTTTCAATTCCGCAATTTTTTTCTTCGAAAGATAAATCAAGTAGTAAGAAAGCAGGATTAGAAGATTCTTGAAAAAGATCAGTTTTAATTTATTATAAACATACTGCAGTTGTTTTGATTTTAGGTGAAATAGGTTTTGTAAAAGATTGTGGATTAGAAGGAAGCGGTGCTTCTTCAGGTTAGAAAATCTCTTTTTTTTGTTCTAAAAAAGATAAAGGTGTTTAAGAAGAAATAACATTATGATAATTTTTATTAATCATAATTATAATTACTATTCCTAAAAATAACTATTATTTAAATAAAATATTTTTTTTATAAAAATTTTTTTTGATTCACAAAATTTCATAACCTTTCTGATAATAAAAGATATTATTATCAAATTTAGAAATTTGAATATATCACTATTATATAAATTTAAGAAAGAAATATTAAAAAAAATTAATAATGAAAATTTATTTCATCATTATTTATTGATAATTGGTTAATAGAATTGAGCATATTTTCTGTTTTTTTGTTCTAAGAAATATTTTTGATTAGGAACGTAACTAGTTTTTTTGTTTTAGTTCCTCTTTTTTTCTTAACATGCCTCGGCATCCAAAAGCGTTCATATAAAATTCAGCCCTTTGATAAAAGATAGTCTTCAATTATAAAATAAGCTTTGATCGAAATAATTTTATAGATGATAAGGATTATTTATGATTGATAACAGATGTTTATTTTTTTCTTTTTATAGGTTTGTGAGTTGATACAATATTTGGATCTGATGTATTTTTTTATTATTAGAGAACAATTTTGTTAATTTACTCATATTAATTTGAATTATTTTTTGGAAATATTCAATACTTTCGTCTAATGAGAAGCTGAGATATTTCCGAACTAAATAGCGATCAAGATGATCATTAATATTGTTAAAAGTTGTAACAAAATAAGGGGGGGGCAGTGCGAGAAAATTGTGAAAGCCAGTAAAGGAACGAGGCTTCTATCCTACATGATCAAGGTCAACCCCACCAATAAAACTCGTCAAGAGAAGGCCACCAAGAATTCCTTAAATGGCAAAGTTTAGATCCAAATTCCCAAGGCGAAAGCTAAAGAATATGGAGAGGAATATAATTGGTTAAAAAGGGGAAGGGTGAGACATGATGAAACATTAGCAGATAGAGACGAGTTAGAAATAATCCGGACCTATAAGACAATTGTTAGAGGAATTATCCAATACTTTTGTTTAGCTAACAATCTCGGGGGTCTTAACCCATTTAAATTATCTAGCGGAATATAGCTGTTTGAAAATGCTGGCAAGGAAACGGAAAACGTCAATTGCCAAAGTTCGAAAGAAATGTAAAATTTGTTCAACTTGGGGAATTTCTTATCTTAATAAAAGGGGAAACCCAATACGAACTATGGAATGTTTACACTTGGGACAAAATTAAAAAAATGCGTAATTATAAGGGAAATCCCGATATTACCATCAATAAGTATATTTTCCAAGGTCGTACCTATCTAACCGACCATCTAAAAGCGGAACGTTGTGAGCACTGCGATAAAACAACTCAACTACAAATTCATCACATTGGTACGGTCCGCAATGCGCACCACCAAAGTATCATGAATAAAAGAACAAAGGTATTGTGTGAAGATTGTCACCGAAAGGTAACCAATCAACAAATACACGATATCAGAAAGAATAAGAACAATAAGAATAAATAGCTAATCAACCGTGAGGGGAAATTAGTTCTCGCAAGAGAGTAAATTATGGAAAGCCGGATGCTGGGAAACTTGCTTGTCCGGTTTGGACGGGGGCTGATTGTAAATAAAACAGCAAAGATAAATCTTTGAATAAAACGCAATTAATCTATCCGTATTATCATTATGAATATATATTAAATATAAAATTTATAATTTTTATTTTTAAAAAAAATGCATTTGGATAAAAAATCCTCTTATTCTAAGAGGAATTTTTATGGGTTTTAATTTTAATTATTTTGTTTATATAATTTTTATAAATGGTTTTAAATTGAAAGTTACTTTTTTGGTTTTTTGTGAAATGTTTTTGTAAATTTCATTTTTTCTTTCTTTTAATTGGATGTATTGTTGTTCTAATTTTAAAATTTCTTTTGTATCCGCCAAATTTAAATTAGGTTTTTTATGATTTCTAAAATAATATATTTGTTCTTCTAATTGTTTTTGTTGTATTGATAATTCTAATAATTTTATATTCATATTTTTATTATCGGAAATCAGTTCTTGTTTTTTTATCGCCATAACTTGATTATTATTTATCATTAATAATAACCTTAAAATAATAACTAAAAATAATTTTAAGAAACTTAATTTATTTTTTACTAAAACCATTGTCTATCACTCTTTTTATTGTTGTTATATTCCTCGATTGAGAAGAATGTATAAATATATTTAAATTAGCTATTTATATTTTAATATTAATTGTATATTTTTTTTTTTTTTTTTTTTTTTTTTTTTTTTTAAAAATTAAATTTTTTTTTTAAAAAATATATTTTTTTTTAAAAAAAAAATTATTTTTTTTTAAAAAAATTATTATTTTTTTAAAAAAAATTTATTATTTTTTTTTTTTTTATATATTTTATATTAATTTAAAAGTTGTATATTAAAGTAGATAGGCTTTGAGAATATTTTTTATGTAAAAATTAATTTTAAATTTATTT
>NZ_JALQCV010000013.1:0-16310 GCF_024425275.1 Candidatus Phytoplasma australasiaticum subsp. ipomoeae | reverse complement strand
ATTTTATTGAGGCATTATTTTCAATGTACCATCAAGATGACAAAAAAGTTTTTGGACTAAATAAATTATGCAGTGGATTTTATGAACTGCGAAACCTAATTTGGCAATGATTCCTGACGCTTGTTTTAATATGAAATCGATCATAAGCTAGACAATCATAACATATAAATTAATTAAGGACTTAACTACAAATTTTTTTATTTTTTAAAAAAAGTAAAAATAAAGATGTTCTCCCATTTATGCTTTTGCCAAAATAATATAATTATTTATTATTTTCTTTAATAAAGGACCGATTTATATCCTTTTTAGCGTTAATTAACGCTCGTGATTGATAAAATTACAATTTATTTAAACCTGTTTAATATTCTCGATAGCAAGAGTTATAATTTTACCTTCCCCTAAAGTTTCATTATGATATAAACAAGGAATCCAAATAATTTTTTGCGTTTGATCTACTATTAATAATAATTTATTTCTTTGTATAATAGGTATTTTACAATTAATTAAAAATTTTTTTAATTTTTGCTTTCCAAATTTAAATTCCAATATATCTCCCGATAGTCTTGTTCTTACAATTAAAGGGAAAATTATCTGCCCATTACTATAAAAAATCTCTTTTTGCGTCATATATTTGGGATATATTTTGCGATCATGGTGTACATATAAAATAGGTTTTGATTTATTAATATTATTTTCTGTTCTAGCTAAAGGAGCTAATTGCCATTTATAATATTTTTTAGATATTTGCCATTGATCGTTTAATTTAAGTTGACAATAAGGTTTATTATTATTATTTAATAATTTAATAATATTATTAATTAAAACAAAATTTTTATTTATTTTTTTATCATCCAATAAATATAAAATAATATTTTTTTGGATAACTATATTCAATTTACAAAAAACCTCTAAACAATAATATTGTTGATTAACATGATATTTTAAAAATAAATTTGTTTGTTCTTTTACTAATTGATAAATTTCTGTTATTTGAATATGAAATTTATAAATATTTTTTAAAAAATTATGTTCTTTTTGTAAATAAGGGATTACAAATTTACGAATTCTATTTCTAGAATAATAATCATTTTGATTAGTTTCATCTTCCAAAAAAGAAATTTTTTTTTGGTTAGCATAATTAATAATTTTGTCTTTAGAAAGATATAAAAACGGTTTTAAAAACACAAATTTTTCAATCAAATAAATAGGTTGCATACCACTATATCCTAATAAATATGGATAGATTATTTGCGTTTCAATAATCAAATTTATATTTTGATTATCTATTACCAACAGCCCCCATCTAAACCGGACGGGCAAGTTTCCAAGCATCCGGCTTGCCATAATTTATCCTTTTTATCGGACTAACTTTGTGTTACCACGGATTAGTTGTTTATTCTTATCGGTCTTTTTGGAAAGTTAATATTAGCTTCATAACCTTCGGAATTAATCGCTCTTTAATAGCGGGATAAATCTCGAAATCTTAGGATTTTACCTTACCTTTTTGGGATAATAACTTGTATAACTAGTCATAATTGATAATAACCGTTAACGTATTAGCGGCGGTATTACTCAATCTTTTTGAGCTTGATACCATTAATAGTCTATCTGTTGTTCCACTGTACTTGTGAACCAGAATTTGTTATTAATCCCATATTTAAACCTTTTTAATACCTTAATTATTGAAAGAACGATTTTGAATAATATTCCATGTTTACTAAAAAGTTTAGCTTTTCGCTCTAAAACAGTTATTTGCGTATCCACCAACTTCCCACACTGAATAAACAATAAATTACTGACTTCTTTTGCCCTATAAAGGTCGTTAACCTTCATCTTGGGAGGGCGATTAACTTAATTATTCCAAATTAAGTTTTACTCCTCCGACTACTAAAAAGTCGCTTTATCCTTGAGCCTAATGACTTTTATTTCATTATTAGTTAATTTAATAACTAACCTTTAGGATTCTCCCAGTTACTCTAAATATCGACCTTGATTCCTTAGGTGAAGTATAACCGTTATGGAAACGGTGAGATTCCAGGTTTTTAATTGATAAACTATCCAATACAGTTCTTTAATATTGATAGGCTCTGGACTGTCCGGTTTAAGTAGTTTACAGAACAGGTTCGAGTATTACATCTTCTTAGCTTCTTAGGCCCTTTCAGGCTTATCCTTAAAATCATTCGGTGGCGGTATCTTCTTGACTAACTACTTCATCGCAACCCGCTTTTAAGAACTGCTGTAATCCCTGAGTGTTTCCATTCCGGAACCGTTCTTAGCCTGTCAGTGTTTATCACACTGGTGATTGGTTAAATCACTCGATATTTAGGCTTCTTGGGCGCCCAGAACTTCCTCGTGATAATTTTAATAAAATAGTTTCTGCTAAAATCGGGATAGAATAGTTGAGTTTAATAATAAATTTATTTCATTATATATTCCAAACTAGCCCCCCACAGAACCGGACAAGCAAGTTTCCAAGCATCCGGCGCCTAATATCTGATTACAGATATTGAAACTCTTTCGCCATGTAAAGGTTATTACCCTTCGCCGTGGTCAGGTTCTTCTAAAATATTCCAATTCTAGAATTAAACTGACGACTACTGTAAGTTTCGCTTTTCCCTTGAGCCTAACAGCTGTTAGTTTTAACCCTTTGGTGGTGCTTTTAGGGAGATCGAAGTTACGATATAATTCTACATGAAGTTTTAGGTGCGGTTTACAGTTAATTTAAAACTGAGGCTATTATTTAAACTTATATTAAATAATAAGAGTCCTTTAATTTGCCAATTTAATGACTGCTCGGGATGATACAAAATTAAAAATGATTAATAATTTTGTTCCATTAAAGCTTGTCTCGGATTAAATAACAACTTACCGAGTATAGGTTTATTATTACGACGCTTTTTAACCGCTTAGGGATTCACACCTTCTCCTTGACTTCTGGTCTGGCAATAACTTTTTGGTTAGTTGTTTCACCTCATTTTGCTTTCGTGCTTTTGCTGTTATTAATTACTCTTTCGAGATAATTAATCAAGCCCACTTTGCAGTGTTTACGTGACCTTTAGGAATCATCCGTTCCCAAATAATTTGTTAAATTACAAAATTATATGTTTCTTTCGCGCCCTCATTTAAATGATGAGCTGTAACAATATAACGAGTTTGATATTGAACAGCTATTTTTTGCAAATAAAATTTCCGAGTTAAACTAGCTTGATTTTGAAAATTTTTATTTCCCAAATTTAATTCAAAATAATAAAAAGGTATTTTACGTAATTGACAATATTCGTTTACTAAAACTTTATCTTGATAAGATCGTTCTCGCTTTAAATGATTAAAATGAACTACAATTATTTGAAATTTTCTAGAATATAAATAATCTAATAAAGTCATAGAATCAACGCCACCGCTAACTGAAATGACATATTTATATTCTCTTTTTAATGAAATAGCTAATGATAATAAAAACATAAATTTCAATTATTTTCCTTAGATAAAAATGATAAACTTAAAATATTCAATTGTTCTTGAGTTACAGTAGCAGGCGCCTGTAACATCAAATCTTGTGCTGTTTGAGTTTTAGGAAAAGCAATAACATCTTTAATATTATCTGTATCAGTCAATAACATAACAATTCGATCTAAACCTAAAGCGACACCACCATGAGGAGGTGTACCGTATCGCAAAGCTTCTAAAAAAAAACCAAATTGTTTATGCATTTCTGCTTCAGAAAAACCTAATTTATGAAATATTTTTTTTTGGTAATCGTATTGATAATTTCTTAAAGAACCGCCGCCAATCTCATAACCATTACAAACTAAATCATATGCACATGCTTTCGTCTCATGAGGATTTTGATCCAAAGTTAAATAATCTTCCGGTTTAGTAAAAGGATGATGCATAGCTTTATATTTATTGTCTATATCATCAAAAATTAATAAAGGGAAATCTATGATCCACAATAAAGATAATTTTTGAGGATCAATTAAATTTAAATCTTTTGCTAATTTATTTCTTAAAAAACCTAAAGATTCATAAGCGTTATAAGATTTTCCCATAGATAAATCAAATACAAAAAAACAATATTCATTATTTGTTAAAAAATTTAATTCTTTATTTAAAGCATTAACAAAGTTACCTTCAATTTTATCATTAATTTTAATCAAATAATACAAATCTAATTTATATTGATTTTTAATCCAACGACAATATTGTAAAATTGTTTTTTTATTTAATAATGATTTTTCGGATAAAAAAAATCTAATACCTAAAATATGCAATTTATTAATCATTTCTGATGATATCAATGATAAATCAAAAAAATTCGTCAAATTTTCTATACATAAATCAAATCTTAAATCAGGTTTATCGGAACCATATTTTTTCATAGCTTGATCATAAGTTAATTTAAAAAAAGGTTTATCGATTTCATAATTTTTAAAATTTTTAATCAAACATATCATAATTTTTTCTACTAAATTCATAATTTCTTCTTGAGACCAAAAGGAAATTTCTATATCAACTTGGGTAAATTCTGGCTGACGATCTGATCGCAAATCTTCATCGCGAAAACAACGCGCTATTTGAAAGTATTTTTCAAATCCAGCAATCATGTATAATTGTTTAAATAATTGCGGAGATTGAGGTAAAGCGTAAAAAGATTCAGGATACAAACGCGAAGGTACTAAATAATCCAAAGCTCCTTCAGGTGTAGATTTCGCTAATATAGGAGTTTCTAACTCAAAAAAACCCTGAGATATTAAAATTTGACGTATATTTTGAGTAATATAATGTCTTTGTAATAAATATTTTTTTTGTTTTTCTTTTCTTAAATCCAAATAACGATATTTTAATCTATGACTTTCATTACTAGTATTTTTATCTTCAATTAATAAAGGTAAGGGTTGCGCTTCTGATAAAACATACAATTGGTTTATAATAATTTCGACATCACCAGTTTTTAAATTAGGATTTTTACTAATTCTTTCCACCACTAAACCTTTAACTTCGACAACAGTTTCTATTGGTATTTTAGATATTTCTGAATATTGTTTATGGTTTTGTTCTATAACTAATTGTATTAATCCTGAAAAATCTCTCAACATTAAAAACATTTTATTGCTTAAATTGCGCTTACGAGCAATCCAACCTTTTAAAAATACCTGTTCACCTTGATTTTTTAAATTAATTTCATTATTATTATAGCTATATTTGCTCATTACGATTGTAAAGTTAACTCCTTTTTTAAAAAAGTAATAATATTTTTTAAATTAACATTATAAATTATTTTTGTAGTAGTATTTTTAACTGTCAAAAAATTTTCTTTCAATTCTTTAGCACCTATAAAAATAAGATAATTAGGTTTTAATTTTAAAGCTTTTTTAATACATTTAGTTAAATTAAGTCCATCAGTATTATAAATAACTTCGGCATTAATATTATTTTGGCGTAATTTTTGAATTAATCTAAAAGATTCATAATTGACTGAATAATCAACCGATAACACACATACATCTAATGATTTATAATCAATGTTTTGCCAAAAATTATTATACTGCAAAGCCAGCATTAATCGTTCTATGCCAATAGCAAATCCTATAGCTTTAATCTTTTTTTTACTTTCAAAATGATAAATTAAATCATTATAATTACCACCACCACCTAAAATTAATTCAAAAGGTTCTTCATTAGGTATAGATAATGCAATTTCAAAAACTATATCCGTATAATAATCTAAACCTCTAACTAAAGTCGGATCAACACAAAAATTAATATTTTCTTTCTTTAACGATGATAAAAATATTTCAAATTGATGTTTAATAGATGAATCTAAAAAATTTAAAATTAATGGGGCTTGTTTTAAAAAAATTTTATTTTGACAAATTTTACAATCAAAAATCCTTAAAATATTAAATTGCTTACGTTTTAAACATAAAGGGCATAAATCTGATGAAAAATTTTGCAAATAATCAGAAAAAATTTTAATAAAATTTTGACGTGTTTGCGCATTACCCAAATGATTAATTTTAATTTTTGCCTGAGGTAAATTAAAAAAAATTAAAATTTCATTAACTAAACAAAAAATTTCTAATTCAGATAAATCATAATAATTACCTAACATTTCAATGCCTATTTGATGAAATTGACGATATCGACCATATTGAGGTCTCTCATATCTAAAAAAAGGACCACAATAATAAAATTTATAAATATCATCAAAATTATAAAGCTTATTCTCTAAATAACTACGAACGATACCAGCCGTTCCTTCTGGTCTTAAGACAATTTTTCGACCTTTTTTATCTAAAAATTGATAAGTTTCCTTATTAACCATTTCAGATTGAGGTGTAGCATGATAAAAAATATCATGATACTCTAAAATAGGGGTACGTATTTCTTGGAAATGATATTTCTCAATAATTTTTTTTAAATTTTTTTCTATGAATTGTAAATGTAACATTTCTTCTTGAAAAAAATCTTTAGTACCTTTAATTTTCTTAATATTCATAACTAACTTTAATATCCCTTTTAAACCATCATTGCATAAAAAACCCTAAATTAAGTTATTACAAATTGTTTTTTATAATATCATATAAATAATATTTCAATTATTCAATAATTATATTTAAAACTTATACTTCATATAATAATTATTAATTAATAATAACTTTAAACATATTGACGCTTTTTATTTTTATAATAAACTTCTTGAATCATTCCTGCTCCTAAACAAAAATCTTCATAATAAAAAGCACATATCTGGCCAGGAACTACCGCTTTAATCCTTTCTTTAAAAAAAATTTTTAATTGTCGATAATCAATCCAATATGCTTTTATTTCTTGCTCAGGTTGTCGATAACGAAATTTTGATTTTAAAGTCATAATATTTGGATATCGAAAATTTTTATAATCTCGCCAAATAACATTAATAATTAAAGCAGAATCGCTGTATAAATAGATACTATCAGAATTTTGTTCTACATAGAGAGTATTAGTCGCTAAATCTTTTCCTACCACATACCAAGGGGATGAATTACAACAAGGTAGATTACCTAAATTTAAACCTTTACGTTGACCAATAGTATAATAAAACACTCCCAAATGTTTTTTAGGTAAAATATTACCTTTAGTATCTTTAATTAAACCTTTATTAATAGGTAAATAATTTTGTAAAAAATCTGCAAATCTTCTTTCTCCAATAAAACAAATGCCTGTAGAATCTTTTTTATTAGCTGTCACTAAATTTTCTTGATAAGCTATTTTTCTTACCTGAATTTTAGTTAAATCACCTATAGGAAATAAAATTTTAGTTAATTGTTTTTTTTGTAATTGAGACAAAAAATAACTTTGATCTTTATTTTGATCTTCAGCTTTTTTTAAAATCGGATCACCATTTATAACTTGAATACGTGCATAATGACCCATAGCAATATAATCTGGTTTAAATTTACGATTAACATAATCCGAAAAGATAGCAAATTTAATATAATTATTACACAAAACATCAGGATTCGGGGTTAAATTTTGATTAAAAAGTTTTAAAACATAAGAAAAAACTTTATCCCAATATGCCTGAGAAAAATCAACAAAATGACAATTAATTTTTAATTGTTCAGCAATTTTTTGGGCATCTTTAAAATCTTGTATTTGAGGACAAATAGATTGTTTAATAAAAGGGTTTCCTCGAAAATCATAATTTAAACCACTATCCCAATTACGCATAAAAACGCCTTCAACATCGTACCCTCTTTTTTTTAAAATAAACGCAGATACACTACTATCGACACCACCAGATAAACCAATAATAACTTTTTTTTTCACAATAATCTTTTTTATTTTTTCTTCGAATTTAAAGATAAAAATTTTAAATTTAATTTGGAGATTAAATTGGTTTCTGCGCGTTCTAACAAACTATTTTCAAAAATTTTTGGACCCGAAGATGTATAATTTCTTTGATATTGACTTTGATAAAAGCGTTTTAAAATTTGCGAAGTTAAATCTAAACTGCTTTCTATAGAAATATCAAACGTTTTAGATAATAAAAAAGCAATTTTTTCTAAAGTTAAACTATATTTTAAATAATAATATAAAATAAAATCTTTTTTAATAACATGTTCATTATTTGATTGCAAAGTGGCTTGCTTTCTATAAAAAGATTTTAAATCCTGAAATTTTGCAAATATATCATTTCTCTCTAGATGAAAAAAAACTAATTCTGCTATTAAAGTATCTGATAAACCAATATTCAAATTAAAACTTAAATCAAAATTATAAAAACTTTTTGTAAATCTACCTAAACTAATATCAGATAAATTATGATTTTCTAAAAAAATATTAATTCCTGTTTGATCAATTGATAACGAATTATGATTAAATATATTTATATTTTTATTGTTATTCGATAAATCATTATAATCTAATAATGAAGATTTTCTATAATTATCAATTCCTATTTTTTGCAAAAAATCCTGAATTACATCGAGAAACAAAATGTCGGAATCATCTATAAAAACATTCAAATCATTAAATTTTTTGTTGTTTAATTTAAAACTTTGAATAACTACTAATAAATTAATGAAATCATTTAAATTAGGACTTATAGATAAAAAAATTTTACTATCTGGACAAGACGATAATTTATTGCATAAAAATAAACATTGCAAATGATTAGCAAGAGCTAATTGAGAGTTTACTTCTGATTCACTAACAAAAGGTTTAATATTCCATTTTTTTTCAAAAATAAAATCTTTTTCTTCTCTTAAACAAAAATAAGATTTTGGAATTATTATTTTTTTTACTTCAGATATCTGATCTGCATAAGTAGTATCAATTAAACGCTGATGTTTAATAAAATCCATACAAACATCTATAATTAAATTGGTTTCTGAATCAAAAATATCCTTTTCACCTATCAAATTACCTAAAATAGCAGCTATTTTATGATTCGAAAAAACCACATCATTAGACATTTCACTTTTCATACCGTTACTAACATAAAAATAACCACCAATTTGTTTACGAGAGTGATTAATAACAGCCATGCGACGTAATTGCGCTTTACCTAAATGCTCTGTAGAAGCAGATAAATTAAAAATCAAATGTGCCCCTTTTTTGATTAATAAATCACTAGGTGAGTTAATAGTCCATAAATCCTGACAAATTTCTACTCCAAAACACACATTATATAAATCATTAATAAATAAAATACTACCAAAAGGGATTTTTTGATTTAAAAAAATAATTTCTTGCATCTCAGGAATAACATTACCAGAAGTAAACCATCTTTTTTCACAAAATTCTTCATAATTCGGAATAGTATATTTAGGAACAATTCCTAAAATTTTTTGTTGTTGTATAACGATAGCTACATTGAAAATCATCTCTTGCCAAACTAATGGCATTCCTAAAATATAAACTCCTTTAAAAGAAGTTTTCTTAATAATATAATCTAAAGATTTTAAAATATTATTGTTAAAATCATTTTCAAAAAAAAAATCACCAGCTGTATAACTGCTTAAACATAATTCTGGAAAAACCACAAAACTCGCTTTGCTTTTTGCTAAAACACTCAAAATAATATCATTATTTTCATCAAATTTCCCCAAAGTTAAATTGGGATTGGCTAATTCAATTTTTAAAAATCCATTCTTGTACATTTCGTTATTTTAAGTAATTAACCTTTCTAATAAAATGATTTTATTTATCAAATTTCATTTTTGAATTATTATTTTCAATCAAATTAAATATAACTTTTTTATCCATAATCCAACCCATAATATAAATAGATGACAAGGATAACAAAATTCTTATCATAATCTCCGAAAACATATTAAAAAAATTTATTTGATCAAAACTTTCCAAAATAGATGATAAAAATATTAAAATGCCATCAGTAATCAATAAAGAAATTTTAAAATTCATTCCGTAAATATCTTTTAAAGCTTGTTGAAAAATATCCATACCTCCGGTAGTGAATCCAATTTTTCTAATATTAGCTTGAGTAAAACCTATTAATAATCCGCCTAATATAGAAGAGACAAATAATTTCCAATATTCATTATTCCAAATGATTAAACGATTTAAAAAAATTGTTGATTCACCTAAGATATAAGGCAAAAAATACATTACTATCATTAAAATAATAGCCAAAATAGCACTTTTTAAAATAAATTTTTTACCAAATATTTTATATCCAATTATTATCGCTAAAACATTATACAAAAACATAAAATAAATCATTATTTTATCCGATATAAAATAAGAATTGTTTGTAAATAAGTTGCATAAACGTGCACTCGTTAAAGCTAAACCATCAATTCCACCTACATTTAATTTACTTCCTAAAGTAAATACAAATATAGTTATTGCTAAAATAATATCATTTACAATCAGTATTAACCATTTATGAAGATTCTGTTTATAAATTTTTTGATCTTTCTTCATATTGTTTGTATTCCTTTTTAGCAAAATATTTTTAAATAAATTTAAATTTTTAATATAAAAAATTAATTTTTGATTCTTAAAAAAGCATTAATAAAATCATCTAATTCGCCATCCATAATATCCATAATTTGAGAACTTTCATAATTAGTACGATGATCTTTAACTTTTTGATAAGGATGAAAAATATAACTTCTAATTTGAGATCCCCAACCAATTTCTTTTTGATCTGATTTTAAATTAGCTTCTTGTTCTTTTTGTTTCTGTAAAGCTAATTGAAATAATTTAGTTTTTAAAATTTGCAAAGCTTTTTCTTTATTACGAATTTGACTTCTTTCATTTTGGCAATTAACTACAATACCAGTAGGCAAATGTGTAATTCGAACAGCTGAATCAGTAGTATTTACATGTTGACCACCAGCTCCACTACTACGAAAAACATCTATTCTTAAATCTTGTTCTTGAATATCGACAGTAATTTCTTCATTAATCTCTGGTAAAACTTCGCAAGAAGCAAAAGATGTATGTCTTTTAAAATTAGCATCAAACGGAGATTTTCGCACTAAACGATGTATACCTCTTTCAGATTTAAAATATCCATACGCATAAACACCTTTAATTAGACAACTAACAGTTTTAATACCAGCTTCTTCTCCTGTTTGTAAATTTAAAATTTCTAATTGGAATTGTTTTTTTTGAGCATATTTTTTATACATTCTAAAAAGCATTTCACACCAATCTTGAGATTCCAAACCTCCGGCGCCAGAATGTAACATTAAAATAGCGTTATTTTCATCATAATTTTGATTTAATAAAACTTCAATTTCTAAATTTTTAATATCTTTTTGTAACTTTTTTAATTCTAAAATTAACCATGTTAAATTTTGTGCATCATTAAGCTCATAATCCGAAGATAATAAAGTCAAAGCTTGATGTTGTTTTTGTAAATTAGTAAAATTATTAATTTTATTTTGTAATTGACTAAATTTTCGAGTTACATGCGCAGCTTCTTGTGTATTATCCCAAAAATTTGGTTTTTCCATTAATAATTTAAAAGATTTCAATTGTTCTAACATTTTTTTGATATCTATTTTTTGTTCTAAATTGAATAAAATAGATTTTAAATTATTTAAAATTTGATGAAATTCATATTTTTCCATTATAAATAATTATCCCCTCTGGAAATTATTTTTTTTAATTAATCCCAAGGTTTTTTAATATTTTTTTTAATTTTAATTTTATCTCGATTATTTAATTGTAATGATTCTGTAGGATTTAAATCATCCAACAAATCTTCAAAAAAATTTGATTTCAAAACAATTTTTGTAATATCTTGAGAAATATTATCAATCATACGATTAAAAAATTTTTGTCCTTCTTGTTGGTAAACAGTTAAAGTATTTTGTTGCCCATAACTTAAAAAATTAATACTTCTTCTTAATAAATCCATATCATTTATATGACGTTGAAAATTAATATCAATATTTTTTAATATAATTAATTTAATAATATTTAAGTATTTTTGTATACCAACTGAAGTAAATTTATTTTTTTGCGAATCTACAATATTACGAGCTTTGTTTAAAATAACTGATTCTATTTGAGAATAAGATAAGTCTTTTTGATTATTATCTTCAAAATCTGTTTTTGTTAAAATATTTTTATTAAAAAAATTAATTTCACAATAATGAATTAATTCAACTATAATAGCTTGTTTATCTAATTTTTGAAATTTATCTTGTTTCATCGAATTTACAAAATTTTTAACTTTATTTTTTAAAGTTTTATCCATAATATTCCACAAAATTTCTTCAACCTTATTAGAAGATAAAATTGCTTTACGTTGCTTGTAAATAATATCTCTTTGTAACTGTAAAACAGAATCAAATTTTAAAACAAATTTACGATATTCGAAATTAGAAGATTCAATTTTTTTTTGTATATTAGTGAATAAATTCGTTAAAAAACGCGAAGAAACTGCATTATTTTGTTGATGTTTACTATATTGCAGCAAAGTAACTAACTTACTAACTTTATCAGAACCGAAACGTTTTATCAAATCATCTTCTGCAGATACAAAAAATTTAGTATAACCAGGATCACCTTGTCTACCTGCCCGTCCGCGAAGTTGATTATCAATTCGTCGCACTTCATGCCTTTCTGTACCTAAAACAGCTAAACCGCCTAACTCAGCTACACCTTCTGCTAAACGAATATCTGTACCTCTTCCAGCCATATTGGTAGCTATAGTAACAGCACTTTTGTGACCGGCTTTTGCAATTATTTCAGATTCTTTCAAATGATTTTTAGCATTCAAAACTTCATGAGCTATTTTATTTTTTTTTAAATCTTTAGAAATTTGTTCTGAAACTTCCACACTAACAGTACCTATCAAAATAGGTTGTTTTTTAGAATGTCTTATTTTAACTTCTTCTATTAAAGCTTTCCATTTTTCCTTTAAAGTTAAAAAAACTAAGTCCGAAGCATCTTCGCGAATCATTTTTTTATTAGTAGGGATTTGAATAACTTTCATATTATATATACTAATAAATTCTTTTTCTTCGGTTTTAGCTGTACCAGTCATACCAGATATTAATTTATAATTTCGAAATAAATTTTGATATGTAATCGTCGCAGATGTTTCAGTTTCAGCTTTAATAATACAATTTTCTTTAGCCTCTAAAGCTTGATGCAAACCATCACTGAATTGTCGACCTATTAAAGCACGACCTGTAAATTGATCAATAATCACAATTTGATTATTTTGTACTAAATAATCTTTATCTCTTTCCATAATAAAACAAGCTTTTAAAGCATTTTTAATAAAATGTAATAAAAAAGAATTTTGATTACTATATAAATTATTAATTTTAAAAAATAATTCTGCTTTTCGAATTCCTTCTTCATTTAATTCAATAGTTTTAGATTCTAAATCAATCACATAATGTTCAGATTTTAAACTTTTAGCAAAACGATCAGCATCTCTATAAAATTTAATACCAGATGTTACATTATTAGAAATAATCAAAGGAGTTCTAGCTTCATCAATTAAAATAGAATCGACTTCATCAATAATTACATAACCATATTCACGAGTCATTAAAACATTATTGATATCACTTTCCATGTTATCTCTCAAATAATCAAATCCAATTTCACTATTAGTAGAATATAAAATATCACAATTATAAGCTATTTTTTTTTCTTGAATACTTTTATTTTTAAGATTTAAACCTACACTTAATCCTAAAAAACGAAAAATATCCCCAATAACACCTTCAGCTTCACGACGCGCTAAATATTCATTAACAGTCACAATATGAACGCTATTGCCTCCTAAGGCATTTAAATATGCCGGCATAACAGCTGTTAAAGTTTTACCTTCTCCAGTCTTCATTTCTGCAATGTTACCCTTATGTAAAACTATAGCTCCTAATAATTGAACATAATAAGGAGTTATTTTAGCTACCCTTGTAGAAGCTTCTCGAGCTAAAGCAAAAGCTTCTACCAAAATATTATCCAAAGACACTCCTTCTTTTAATTTTTGTTTCAATTTAAGAGTTTCTTTAGGAAAATCTTCATCTTTTAATTGGGACATAATATGACTTAATTTGTCAATTTTATCAGCAACTTTTTTAATTTTTTTCAAATATCTAGCAGAAGGATCATAAAAATTCTTTACAAAGTCTAATATTGTTTGTGCGCATTTTAATATCATCAGATCATAAATCCTTTTTTGTTAAAAATATTTTTTAATAATACAAATTTTAATAAATTCAATAACTACCGAATAATCATTAATATTATTCGAATTAAAAATAAAATTTTAATATATTATTTTTATTAAAAAACATATAAAATATATATTTATTAAATTTTATATAAAAAAAATTATAAGTTTTATCCTATTAATTATATCAAAACTACTAAAAAAAATATATTTTTGCTTAATTATTTAGCAACAAAATCATTATCATTCCAAAAAAACCATATTTTAAAATTTACTAATTAAATATTAAACTAAATATTAATAAATTATTAAAACCAATTGAAATATTAATAATTTATTTTTCATAAATAAAAGAATAAAAATTCCTATATTAATTAATATAAACAAAAATAAAAGAGCGCTTTTGTATTTTGAAACAAAAAGCACTCTTTAAAATTAATTTTGCAATTATTATAAAATAATTATCTTAGTGAAAAAAATTAATTTTTACCTATTTTGATTAATTAAAACGTCTTTAATTTCTTTTAAAAGTTTAACTTGTTCATGTTCAATAGTCATTTTATTTTCATTTTGATTTTTTTTACTAAAATATTTTGAAAAATAAGAAACAATTAAATATAAAATGAAAGAAACAGATAAAAAATCAAAAACATTTTGTAAAAAGATTCCGTAATTCAAATAAATATTATTTTTTAATTGCCAATTTAAAGTTTGTAAAGAAGAACCTGTATCGCTAAAAAGATAATTAATAGGAGGCATAATTATGTCAGTAGCTAAAGAACTAACTACTTTAGTAAATAATTGCCCTAATATAAAAGCTACTGCTAATTGAATAATATTACCTTTATTAATAAAATCCTGAAATCCTTTTTTAAATTCTTTAACTTTATTTAAATTAATGTTTTCAGATGACATCTTTAAACCTCTCTTTTTTTAATAAAATTTTTTTAAATACAAAAAAATAACAATATTTCTTAATATTTTATTATATATTGTATTTTTCAAAGATGTTTAAAATTTATTAACTAAATATATTTTAAAAAAACATTTAACGAATATAAAAATAAAAAACCTTTAATTTTAACTTTCAAATTAGAAAATTTATATTATATTGCAATATCCGGATATATTTTAAAATAAAAAAATCAATATGTCAAATAATACAAAAAAATATAGCTATAATGACATAGTAAATAATAATAAGTCATTATTAAAATATAATTTAGCACAAAAATGAAAATAAAAATATAAAATATTTATTAGAGTAAAAAATATATTTTAGAATTGATAACATTTAATAATAAATTTTTTATTTATATTTATAAAATTAATAAATAAGGATATAAGGATATAAAATCATGGAAAATATTGAAACACAATTTGCAGGTATTACATTATTTTGGATATTATTTATATTATTAACAATTTTATTAGCCTACTTTTTTTATAAATGGGGTTATTTTTGCGGGTTTAATAATAAGAGTATTTTTTTTCCTTTAATTTTATCTTTTTTCACTGTATTTAGTGGAATTATTTTTGTATTTATAGGTTATCAAGTAGGAATAATAAAAAAAAATAACAACAAAAAATAAAAAAATAGATAGATAAAATGAATAAAAAAATAAAAATTTTATGGATAAATATATTCGAAAAAACAAACTACAAAAAATTTAATTCAAATTTAACCATCTATTAATAAAATTATAAAAATCAACTTATTAGTTGATTTTTATAAACAAATAAAAATTACCTAAATTATTTTTTTACGATAATGCTTCCCGTATTAATAAAATTAATAACAATATTTATGGTTTAAGTATCTTTCATAAGATTTCATCATTAATGATTTTTAAGTAAATTTTGATAACAATTTTAATGGTATAATCAATTATTTGAAATCATTATTGGACAAGTTTAACAAAATCATGACAATATTTTTAGATTAGAAATCCAAAAATCTACTCTATTAATGATTTTTTGTTGATGACTTTTATTTAATAACCTTTATTAATAATAATTTAAATACGGATAGATTAATTGCGTTTTATTCAGCGATTTATCTTTGCTGTTTTATTTACAATCAGCCCCCGTCCAAACCGGACAAGCAAGTTTCCCAGCATCCGGCTTTCCATAATTCACTCTCTTGCGA
>NZ_JALQCV010000012.1:0-18938 GCF_024425275.1 Candidatus Phytoplasma australasiaticum subsp. ipomoeae | reverse complement strand
TTAGTCCGATAAAAAGGATAAATTATGGCAAGCCGGATGCTTGGAAACTTGCTTGTCCGGTTTAGAGGGGGGCTGTTTGTAATAGATAATCGAAATATAGGGTTATTGAAACGCAAATATTCTATCCTTATTTTTAGATTCAAGAGGAAATCCCACTGTCGAAGTAGAAGTATTTACAGTTTCTGGTGCATTCGGAAGAGCTTCAGTTCCTTCCGGAGCTTCTACAGGGGAACACGAAGCTCTTGAATTAAGAGATAATGATGTTCAAAGATTTTTAGGTAAAGGTGTATTAAAAGCAATTAAAAATATTCAAAATATTATTTCTTCAAAAATTATAGGTATGCCTGTAAATAATCAAGCGTTAATTGAGGGCGCCCAAGAAGCCTAAATATCCTGTGATTTAACCAATCACCAGTGCGATAAACACTGAAAGGCTAAGAACGGTTCTTTAAAGGAAACAATAAAGAATTATAGCAGTTCTTAAAAGCGGATTACGATGAAGTAGTTAGTCAAAAAGATACCGCCACCGAATGATTCTAAGGATAAGCTTGAAAGGGCCTAAGAAAAAAAGAAGATGTAATAAGCTAACCTGTTTGCAAATTACTAACACCAAACAGTCCAGAAACTATCAACATTTATCAATTGTGTAGGATATTTATCAACGAAAGTAAACCTGGAATCTCACCATTAGTAAAATGGTTAATTCACCTAAGGAATCAAGGTAGATATTTAGAGTAATTGGGAGAATCCTAAAAGCTAGTTATTAAATTAACTAATAATGAAATAAAAGTCATTAGGCTCAAGGATAAAGCGACTTTTTAGTAGTCGGAGGAGTAAAACTTAATTTGGAATAATTAAGTTAATCGCCCTCCCAAGATGAAGGTTAACGACCTTTATAGGGCAAAAGAAGTCAGTAATTTATTGTGCAATATCATAAATATAAGTGTTACAGGACGATTATAATCAACAACTAACCAGTGGTGACATTAAGTTAGTCTTCGTAAGAAGGTAAATTATGGCAAGCCGGATGCTTGGAAACTTGCTTGTCCGGTTTAGATGGGGGCTGTTTGTAATAGATATCAAAAATACCAATTTTGATATTGAAACGCAAATATTCTATCTATATTAAAAAATTAATAGCTTTAGATGGTACACCTAATAAAAGTAAATTAGGCGCTAATACTATCCTTGGAGTTTCTTTAGCTTGTGCGCGAGCCGGAGCTAATTATTTTAATATGGAATTATATGATTATTTAGGTGGTATACAACCAAAACAAATGCCTGTTCCTATGATGAATATAATTAATGGCGGTTCGCATGCTGATAATAATATTGATTTTCAAGAATTTATGATTTTACCTGTAGGCGCTCCTAATTTTAAAGAAGCTTTAAGATACGGTTCAGAAATATTTCATCATTTAGGTAAAATTTTAAAGTCAAAAAAATTAAATACAAATGTTGGAGACGAAGGAGGATATGCCCCCAATTTAAATTCAAATGAAGAAGCTCTTAAAATCATTTTAGAAGCTATTCATAATGCCGGTTACCAATCTGGTAAAGATATATATATCAGTATGGATATAGCTGCTTCTGAATTTTTTGATAAAAAAAATAAAAAATATGTTTTATCAGGAGAAAAAGGGCATAAATGTTATTTAACTAGCTTAGAATTAGTGGATTATTTTGATAATTTAGTGAAAAAATACCCGATAATTTCTATCGAAGATGCTTTAGACGAAAACGATTGGGA
Source organism: Candidatus Phytoplasma australasiaticum subsp. ipomoeae (assembly GCF_024425275.1). Classification (NCBI taxonomy): domain Bacteria; kingdom Bacillati; phylum Mycoplasmatota; class Mollicutes; order Acholeplasmatales; family Acholeplasmataceae; genus Candidatus Phytoplasma; species Candidatus Phytoplasma australasiaticum. The sequence goes on along the minus strand of NZ_JALQCV010000012.1, from coordinate 17,188 downwards.
AGGTTGGAAATTATTAACTAAAAAATTAAGAACAAAATTACAAATAGTTGGAGATGATTTGTTTGTAACTAATATCAATAAATTACAAAAAGGAATTGAAAATAATATTGCTAATTCCATTTTAATCAAATTAAATCAAATAGGAACTTTAACAGAAACTTTAGAAGCAATTGAAATGGCTAAAAAAGCTGGTTATACAGCAATTATTTCTCATCGCAGCGGTGAAACTGAAGATGATTTTATTGCTGATTTATCTGTTGCTACTAATGTGGGTCAAATAAAAACAGGTTCTCTTTGTCGTACAGATCGTGTTACTAAATACAATCGATTATTACGAATTGAAGAAAAATTAACTACTACAGCACCTTTTTTAGGTTTAAAAGTATTTAATTTGCTAAAATAACTTTTTTCAATTTATTTAATTTAAAGTTAAAACAAATAATAAAAAATTACTAAGATCAACTTTAAGTTGATCTTTTTTATTTTTTGAAAATTTTTTAATCTTAATTAAATTAATAATATTGACGAAAATATAAATGTTTGTTAGAATTAATTGTCATTATGAGAATCGTTGTTAATTTGAAAAAAAATAATTTCTTAAAACTATTTAATTACTTTAAATTTTCTTTAAATAAAAAGTTAAAAATTATACATTTTAATAAAAATAATTAATTTTAAATTAAAAATAATTAATATAAATATTTAATATAAACATGATAGGATGTAAAAATGGAAAAAGAATATGTGATTAAAAGAAAAACATTGATTAAAATTGCAATTTTATTATTATTATTTATTTTAATTATTATTTTACTTAGTTCCAACTCTTATAAGAGAGTCAATGAACCAACGAATAAACAAAAATATAATTATATAAAGGATTTTAATAAAAGTTTAAAATACTTGGATACAACAAATGGAAACAATAAATTTTATATTATAAAATCCTCTTACGAAAATCCATTATTATTAGATTGTTCGCCTAGCACAACATCATATTGTAGTATAAAAGGGAAGAGTTATAATAGTTATTTACTATTAAAATGATTAAAATTAATTATAATTTTTAAATAATATCAAAATATGTTACAATGATCATGAACACCAATGTTGTTTTACTATAAATTAAATAAATATCAGAATATTATAAGGGGGATAAAAATATTTTGAAAAATAAAATTAAACAACTAAGGTTTATTCCCGGTTTATTATCATTATTATTTGTAGCATTATGCTATATTATAATGAATAATAATATTTTATTAGCTCATTTAACGAATAACAGTGCCATGTTATCGGATTCGGTAGCTTTAACTAATCAAGATATTAACAATCTCAATAATGAACAAAAATCAAAATTATTGAAAATTTTTTATCAATATAATAATAAATTAAGCGAATCTGAACCTGTTGTAAATTCAATTCCAGCATTTGAAGCAGCAGTTTGTTTTCAATCTTTAGATAATTTAGTTGCAATAAATCAAAATACCTTTTACTCTGATGTTGATGATATCGCTCAATTAAATAATATTGCGGCAGATGCAAAAGATATTATAACATCAAGTTCACATGATTCATCTTTATCAACGATTCAAGTAAATAATTTAAAAGATACAGATAGGTTGAATCAACTTTTATCTAATTGTTCCAGAGATATTGTTGAAGCTTTGACTAAATTAATATTTAAGTATCATTTTGGCATGCTTTTAAAATTAGTAGCTCAAACACCAGGTGTAGTAGCACTTACTATCGCAACTATGCAATAATTTTTGTTAAATGAAAAAAACTCTCAGAATTTATAATATATATTTTCTGGGAGTTTTTTTTAAATAATTATTAAAATTTTGTTAATTTATTTGAAATTAAAATTTAATGTTTGATGTTTTTTTTTTAAAGCTACAATTTCATTAAAATTTCTTATTTGATTATTTTTATGTTCTAAATTAAAAAAACCATGTCTAATAAATTGAAATTTTTCTAAATTATTTTTAAAATCTAAAGTATTTTCTATAAAACCTTTTTGTTGTACCCAAGAGTTAAAATTAAAAAAATTTTTAATTTCTTCAGGTTTTTGATTATTTAATTCATCAGTATTCTTTAATAATAAATCTTGATAAAAATTAAAAGTTGCTTCGGAAGAATTCTCAATAGTTAGAAAATGAATAGTACCATTAGGTTTACGTTGGTTAAAACCACTACCACTTTTAGTGATTGGATCGTAAGTAGCTAAAATTTCTATAATTTCTCCGGATTTATTAGTTATTATTTTATAAGCTTTAATAAAGTAAAAATATAAAAGTCTAACTTCTCCATTTAAAAATAATCTTTTAAAATCTTTATTAGGTTTATTTATTTCAAAATCGTTATGTTCTATATAAATATTACGTGAAAAAAAAACTTTTCTTTTGATTTGTTCATTATTTTTGTAATAAGGTATTTCGCGATATTCTATTTTATTTTCGGGATAATTGGTAATAGTTATTTTTAAAGGTTTGATAATAGCGATTATAGTTTTAGTTTTTAATTGTAAATCGTTTCTTAAACAGGCGTCTAACATATTTTTATCGATATTACTGTTTATTTTGGAAAGACCAGCTTCTATGATGAAATTTTTAATTGCCAAGGGAGTTAATCCACGATTTCTTAAACCTATTAAAGTTGGCATACGCGGATCATCCCAACCTTTTACTAAATTATAATCAACTAATAATTTCAGAATTCTTTTGCTTAAACAAGTACCAACAATATTTAATCGACCAAATTCAATTTGTTGCGGAACGTGAATCATTTCGGTTTCTTTAATAATCCAATTATAAAGTGGACGGTGATCTTCGAATTCCAAAGAGCATAGTGAATGGGTAATTTTTTCTAAAGAATCAGCTAAAGGATGAGCAAAATCATAAGTAGGATAAATATAATGATGTTGTTGCTTTAAACTTTTGGTATTCAAAATTCTATATAAAACTGGATCTCTTAAATTAATATTTGGACTAGACATATCAATTTTCGCTCTTAACACTTTTTCTCCTATTTGGAATTTACCTTGAGCCATTTGAATAAATAGTTTTAAGTTTTCTGATATAGAGCGATTACGATAAGGAGAACATTGTTGCATTTCTCTTGTTTTTTTTAACTCTTCTGTATTTAAATCATCTACAAAAGCTTTGTTTTTTTGTATTAATAAAATAGCTTTTTTATATATTATTTCGAAATAATCTGAGGTAAAAAAAATTTTATCCGGTTTATAACCTAACCAATTTATATCTTTTTGGATATTTTCAATATAAATAGATTTCTCACGTATTGGATTAGTATCATCATACCTTAAATATGTTTTTCCTTGAAATGATTTGGCTAATTCAAAATTAATAATGATAGCTCTAGCGTGTCCTAAATGTAAAAAACCGTTCGGTTCAGGAGGAAAACGAGTGATAATTTCAGATATTTTATTTTGTTGCAAATCCTTTTTCATAATAGTTTTGATAAAATTAGAGATTATCATAAAATATTTGTTTTTTCTCCTTTTTATTTTTATAAAATTAATTATTACTTGACGCAATTTATTTTTTTATTCTATATAGTATTATCTTTTTTAAGTTTTTAAGATTAATTAATATAAATTATTAAATCTATAATGTATTAAGATAACTAAAGATATTATTAATTAAGCTCAATATTGTAATATTTAAATTTTGGTTTTGTATAATAATTTATTTTAGTTATATGATTGTTTTTTATAATTTATGGCAATTATATATCAATAATATCTTGTTTTTCGCGCATTAATTAATGTTATGCATTTTACTATTTAAAAAATTATTTTTTTGTTATTAATTACAAACTATAAAAAAATTTTTTTAATTAGTGATCTCTTTTTTTAATTTTATCGATTATTTTTTCTTTTATTTATTATTTAGGAAATAATGTTGCTGGATATTTTTTAAATAATTTTTTATTAATTTGCCGAAGTTTTTTGTCAAGTCATAAAATTATAGGCATATTTTATGATGATTTAAGTTATATATAACATATCTAAATAGAGATGTAATATAATAATTATATAATTTATTTTTAGTATTTTTACTTATAAAAAATAAAATTTAACAAAATATATCCAATAAATAGATTTTTCGATTAATTTTTATTAAAAATGAATATAAAAGTAATTAAGGTAGTTTTTTTTAGATATTTTTAGTATACTAAAGTAAGCGTTTTTTAAAAATTTTATTTTTTCAGGAGTCATCTTAAATGTATATTAAATTGATAAGTCGTGTTACTTTTTTATTAATATTATTTATTATTTTATTTGTGATAAAAAATGAATCAAATGCTAATATTGACAACAATTACGAAGATAATTATATAACATCTCTTGAAGAAATTCGAAAAACTTGGCGTAGCCTTGATCCGGAAAAAAATAAAAAAGATAATTCATAAAAAATAAAGTAAATTTTAGGAAAATATTATAAAAATTTTTTAAAAAATAGATTATAATCATAATAGAGAGATCATTTTTTTATGACAATTGTTCAAAATTGTCATTAAATTATGATCTCTCTTTTTTAATTTATATTCAGAGTATTTTTATTTTTATATAGATATTCGATTATTTAACCATTCTAAAATATCTTTATATATTGAAGTATAAAAATTATTATTTAATAAATTATGATTACTTGTGGAATATAATTTTAAAGTTTTATCAGGACTTTTGATTAATTCAAATAACTCTTTACTATGTGTATAATCAATAATATTATCTTTTTTTCCGTGTAATAATAAAATAGGTTTAGGATAGTAGAATTCATAATTAATTAAATTTTTTTGAAATTGTGTAATCATTAAAATCATAGTATTATAGATAAATCTAGTTGTAACAGTAGTAATTCTATTACTAATTTCTTCTAATCTTAAAGTTAATCTTTCGGATTCGGCATAATTATCCATGATGATAATTTTTTCATTTTGATTAATGCTCTTTGATTCTAAAATTTTTGTAGTTTTGTTCAAAATTTTTGAATATGTAGCGGTATTTATAACTCCATCTATATCTTGGAATTTATAAACGTAGCAATTATTAATAATACTTCCTAATGAATGACCTAATAAAAAGATTTTTAAATTGTTTTGTCTTTTTAAAAACGTTATAATTTTATGCAAATCATTTATAAAAATTTTGTCATCTTCGATATCTCCTAAATTATCGTGATTTTGTATACTTTGACCATGATTTCTTAAATCATATGTTATAGTATTATAATTATTTGCGTTTAGAAAATTAGTTAATCTTTCATATTCTTGAGAACTTTCTCCGATATCATGTGTAATGATGATGTTCGCTTTAGCTTTTTGAGGTTCCATAGCGTTTTTAACATTAACATATAGATTAGTATTATGATATCCTAATAAATAAAAATTAGAAAATTTTAGTATTTTAAAAACAAAAATTAAACAAATTGTCGTTTTAAATAAAATATTAAATATCAAATTATTATGTTTTTTATTTTTATTATTGAATTGTTTTTGATAATACATCTTAAAAATCTTTCTCCCATTTGAAAATAATTTTATGACTAAAAAATATTTTTTAATAATGAATTTGATATATTAAAAATTTAATAATATAAAGATAGATAAAAAATTAATAACAATTTACAAATTTTTATTTAATTAATGAAACTTAATTACAACTTATTAATCAATTAATATAATAACTAATAATTTCAAAATAAAATATAATTATTAAGATTTTTTATTATTTTTTTCATAAATATAAAAAAATTAAATATATAATGATTAAAAATAAATAAAATAAATTTAAAACTTTATTTTTGGTTTATTAAAACTAAAAAATATTAAGTTAATTTTATTTTTTTCTAACTTTTATGCGATAATCATAATCATCACTATAACTTAATTTATATGCGATAAAATAAATTTGAAAAGTAAATGCATAATGTTCTCTATTTTTCCAAAAACCAAATTTTAATGGAATAAAAGTTTCTCCTATTAAAATGTTATGATTTAATATTTTTTCCACATTATGAATTGTGATTAATCCATCACTTTTATTAAATTCAATATTGGAATTTTGTTCATAAACAAAATTTTCTTTTAAAGCTTTGTCAATTTCTAATTTGCAAGATCCTACTAAATAATAAGGCAATTTAATCAAAAAACGATACAAAGGTGTTTTCTCTTTTATTATATTAATCAAATTAAAAGACATAGATTTAGATTCTGAATTATCAGGTATATTCATAAAAGGAATTTTAGAAATTTTTTTTGATATTGGAAAAAAAAATATTATAAAATAACTTAATATAATTAAGAACCAAATCAATACTATTTGGATAAATATATTGTAATTGTTTTTTTTTTGTTCATATTGTTCATATTGTTGCCATTTCTCCTGATATATCACCCATTTGAACAAAATATTCCGGGTAGACAATAAGTTTTTGTGTTTTTATTTTTTTGAAAATGATAATTTCACTTCATTTAATTCTTTGCAAATTTTATCTAACCAATCAGGAACAGATTGATCTAATAAGTATTTGAGTGCATGAAAAAAACAATAACCATCCCCAGGAGTGTCACTCGAATGTTTAATATAAAAATGTTGATTGTTATAATTTTGCATATCTAATGTAATAATGGAATTATTTGATATCTCATATAAAGACTTTACTTCTGCTAAAAAACTTGTAGATGGTTTAATTACTCTGATTTTCAATATTATTGTTTTATTTATTTTTTTAGATAAAAAATCAATAGTGCTTTGTATCAAAAATGTTTCTGCAGTGTTTAATGATCTATTAAAAATTTTTTCTTCAATTTGTGTTATGTTCAAAGTTTCATCATTAGCCAACTGGTTATATTGTTCGCGTAAATTTTCATCTTTTAATCCTATTTTAAAATGTTCAAATCCTAGATAAGCTAATTTTTCAACTAATTTACGATTTTCCAAATCTTGATCATAGATCTTTCGATAAGAATAATTATCATAATTCGATGTTTGTTTTTCTTTTGTTTTATATACCAAACGATGGCCAATAATAAAAATTATGATTAATGACCATAAAAGTGCAAACATACCGAAAATAATTTTAAATTTTTTTTTAATATTAAACATATTTTTTAAGTTTATTTAACCATTTTCCTTTCACGTTATTAAATTAATTTTCTTATTGGTTATCTAAAATAATTTTTAAATTTAATTCAAAAAATTAATTTATAATAATTAAATATAATGAATCATAGTTTTTTATAACTATATAACAAAGATTAAAAAAATAATTCAAATAATTTAGCGAATTTATTATTATAAATAAATTAATTTTATGCATTTAGAAAATTTTATTTTTATTTTTAAAAATAAAATATTTTTTATTAATTGGTTAATTAAATAATTATTAAATATTTTAAATAAATATTTTTTGTAGAGGTTTTTGTAATATATGTTTTCTAATAATCGTAATCGTTTTTTTAAATGTATAAATGACAATTCTATAGCTTTATTTTATTCAGGTCATTCACATTATAAAAGTGGGGATCAATTATTTCCATTCGAAGTTAATAAAAATTTTTACTATTTAACAGGAATTCAACAAGATGGTAGCATTTTAATTCTTATAAAAAAATCATCAATGCAAAAAACATTTTTATTTATACCTAACATAAATCCTATTCATAAATTATGGAATGATGATCAATTAAATAAAGAACAAATAAATAATATATCAAAAATTTCATGTAATAATATTTATGAAATGAAAGATTTTAATGTTTGGCTTAATAAACAAATTTGTGAATTTAAATCATTGTCACCGAAAGTTTATTTTGATATCCCGTATTATCATAAAAAATATTATTGTTGGGGTTATGAACAAATTTATAAATTTTTAAGTTCTTGGCCTTGGATCGAAATAGCCAACAGTTCTCCAATTTTATTAAATTTGCGTAAACAAAAAAATAATGAAGAAATTAATTATATTAAGCATGCCATTGACATACATTATCATTCTTTAATATATACATTTAATAATTTAAAAAAATGTCAATATGAATTTGAAATATCAGCTCATTTTCATTATTTTTTAGAAATGCAAAAAGCTAAAAATGCTTTTGAAACTATTGTTGCTTCGGGAAAAAACGCTTTAATTTTGCATTATAACAAAAATAATTCTAAATTAAATGATGAAGATATTTGTTTAATGGATGCAGGAGTAGTAATCAATAATTATTCTTCAGACATTACTCGTTGTTTTCCTTTAAAACATAAATTTACATCTATACAAAATCAAATTTATGATTTAGTTTTAAACACTAATAAAACATTAATTAATTGGGTTAAACCTGAACATAGTATGCAAGATTTAAATAGATACGGAAAACAAATTCTAGCTCAAGGTATGCTAAAACTTGGATTTGTAGAAAAAATTGAAAATTATTTTTATCATAGTATTAGTCATTATTTAGGTTTGGATACGCATGATGTTTTAGGTATAAATCCAGAAGAACCTATTGGAGAAAATAGCGTTATTTCTATTGAACCTGGTTTATATATTGAACATTTAAATTTGGGAATTCGAATTGAAGATAATATTATTGTAAAAAAACAAGGAAATATTAATTTATCTGCTAAAATTCCTAAAGAAATTGCAGAAATAGAATCATTAATAATTAAATAAATATTTGACCAAATATTATAACATTAACTATATCAAAAATAATTTAGAATTTATTTGTTTTAAATTAGATTTGTTATAATATCAATGTTATATATAAATTATTTATTTTTGCCTTTAAAAAATGATAAATTTTATTTATAATTTTCGCAAAATATTCTAATATTAATATTAAATTATTTTCATTTTGTTTTTATCAAAATCCTCCATTCAAAAAGTAACAAAAACGAAATTAAAAATTATTTTATTTATATTTATATTATTGGTCTTATTGAAAGAATAATAAATTTAAAAAGATTCGAGAATAAATAAAAATTATTCTATTTTTTTATATTTAAAAAACATAATTAACTAACAACAGAAATTTTAATCTAATTGGAAAATAATTAGAAAAAATATCCTAAATAAACATTTTTAGAAATATTTTAAAATCTGTATTAAATGAAAAATTATATAAAGTTATTAAAATAGAACAATTTATAAATCATAAATATTTTACATTATTTTCTTATAAAGATCAAAACAAATTATAAAATAGAAAAAAATTATGAAATAGAAAATTATTATTTTATTAAAAATCATTTTTAAAATTATTAAAAAAATTAAAAAAGGATTAAAAATTTTTAATCATTGAATCAAAAAAATTAAGAAATATTAATAGAAATGAAGAAGTTTTTTTGATATTTTAATATTAAAATTATTTTAAAAAAATATTCTAAGTAATATTTTTTTTAATAATTGAAAAAAATTTATTTAAGTATTTCATTATCATTTGTAATTTAATTTTTATTTTAAATGATTAAAAAATAATATTTAATTTAAAAAGGGGATTTTAATATTTGTTAAAATTAACAAAAATTAAATTTATATGTTTATTATTATTGGCATTACTATTAATTTATTTATTTGATCATTTTTATTATACGAAAAAAGATTATGACATTGTTACCACATTAAATAATCATTTAGATTTTAGAATATCAGAAAATATACCCATTAATGAAGGAGATCGCATAATTAAAATTATTAAAATTATTGATCAACAAGGCAATATTAAAGAATATGATCCTATTACAGGAGAATTGGTACATAAAAAATTTAATTCAAAAGATATGATCACTGGATACGATTATAATCATGTATCTGATGATATTATTAATTTGGATCATTTAGATAATTTTAAAAAAAAAATTTTTTTAGATGGCAATATTCACGAATATGATGATCAAAAACGTTTATTTCGTAAAATCAATTCTAATGGGATTATTAAGAAATATGATCATAATGATAAAAAAATAGAAATAATTTTACCAAATAAAGATTATAAATATGATAAATATTTATTACAAGAAAAATTTCCTGAAAAAAAACAAAAAACTTATAAATATCATAAAATCCAAGAAACTTTTGCTAATGGTATAACTAGATATTATAAAAAAGATGTTATTCAAGAAATTTCTAATAAATATATTCGCGAATATAATCCTAAAACTAAAACAATACAAAAGATCATTTTTCCAAATGGCGAACAACGTAAATATTATGGTTTTTATTTATTTTTTTTAGATCAAGATAATTTAATAGATAAATTTATTCGAAAATATAGAATTCACAAAATGCATAAAAATTATTTTTTTAAATTAGAACAAGAAATTTTACCTGATGGTACTATTATAAAATATGATAATAATTTATTACCGATCCAAATAAAAACAAAAGATAACATAATCAAAACAGAATATTTATTAAATATAAATACAGAAAATAATTCGATTAAAATGAAACAATTACCTGATAATTCTATAGTTGAAATAGATGAAACAAAAAATTATAAAATTATTAAAATTACTGATAACAATGGAATCACAAAAAATACTGAAATAATATATTCAGACAATGATATGTGTAAAAATATTGTTAAAATAATTTTTCCTCATGGTTATATTCAAGAATTTGACGAATTTAATGGCAATTTAGTTAAAGAAATATGGCCTAATCAACATATTTTCGAATACACTTATTTAGAAAATACAATGCAATTAAAAAAAGAAATAACTTCTACTGGCAATGAAATTCACTATTATTACGATGATCATTATCCTTTGACATTATCTAATATAGTTATTCCAGGAATAATGTATATCCCTTGTCATTTACCATATAGTTATGATAATTAATCCGAAAAGATAATTTTTGATATTATTTTTTTAATATCCAAGAGATTCTATAGCTTTTTTTAAAGCTTGCCAAGGTAAACTAATACAAGTAATTTTTCCAGGATTATCACAAAAAAATTTAAAAATTTGCAATTCTTCGTTAATTTCATTAAAATCAAATTTTTGTTGATTTAACATAGATAAAAAATTTTTAATTTTAAATAATATGTTTTTAATTTTTTGTTGTTTAACAATTATAGACATAATACTCGCTGAAATACAACAAATTGCGCAAGCTTGAGTATTATGGCGAATATTTTGTAATTCGTGATTAATAATATAAAGTTGTAATTCTATCGCATCACCGCAATAATTATTTTGGTAACGAAAATATGAATAATTAGGATCATCTAATAGACCTTGGTTTTGAGGATTATTAAAATGATATATCATAATTTTTTTATCTTTATCTTTTAAATAAATCAACATTCACCTCTTTCTTTCAGTAATAAAATTAGTTTTATTTTTGTAATAAAGTGTTATCACATGTAATTAAAACGTAATTTCTTAAAATTATATTCTTATTACTATAAAAAATTATATAATACTATTTAAATCTTTAATTTTTTTTAAAACAGAAATTAAATAGTTAATATCTTTATCATTATTATAAATACCTGCTGAAATTCTAATAGTACTAATTTGATTAATTTTTTTCATAATTAAATTGGCACAATGTTTACCGGTTCGCACATAAATATTATGATTATTTAAAAAATTTTCTATATCATGGGCATGAATATATTTAAAATTAAATAAAATCATATTTGTAGATTGAGGATTAAAAACTATAATTTGAGGCATTAATTTTAAAAAAATATGGATTTTTTTAATAATATTACTAGTATATTGTTGTATTCGATTTATTCCTATTGTTGTAATAAAATTCAAACTTTTTTGTAAAGCTAAAATAGCGCCAATATTTAATGTACCTGGTTCAAATTTATTTGGTAATTCATTAAACATAAAATTATTATGATTGACTTCGCAAACATTACCTCCGCCCACAATAGGAGGAGATAATCGTTCTAATAATTTTTGTTTACTGAATAAAATACCAATCCCAAAAGGGCCATATATTTTATGAGCTGAAAAAGCTAAAAAATCTATATCTAAATCACGAACATCTATAGATAAATGTGTTATCGATTGCGCTGCGTCTAAAATTACCAAAATGTTCTTTTGATGCGCAATATAAGTAATTTCTTTAATAGGCGTTTCATAACCGAAAGTATTAGATATATGATTTAAAACTACAAATTTAGTTTTATTAGATAAAACTTGACAAAAATTATCTACTGTTATTTTATAATCTTTATCCAAAGGAATAAAAATTAATTTAGCTTGTTTTTCTTTAGCTATTCGCATCCAAGGCAATAAACATGAATGATGTTCTAATTCGGAAGTAATAATTTCATCACCAGGTTTAATAAAATGTCGTAACATTTCGGCAATCATATTTAGAGATTCAGTAGCACCCTTGGTAAAAATAATTTCTTTAGGCTGAGCATTTAAGAATTTCGATATATCTTTTCGAGTTTGCTCAATTAATAAATTATTTTGCATTGCTAAACCAGAAGATGAACGAATATTCATGCCATTGTTATTATAAAAATTTTGCAATTCTTCAATAACTATTCGGGGTTTCAAAGTAGTTGCAGCGGAATCAAAATAAATTAAATCAGGATTATTTTCAAAAATAGGGAAATACTTACGAAATTGATTAATCATATAAATTTATCTTTTATTTATCGAATTTATTTAAAATATTATATTTAAGTTGTTCTGGATTTCCAACCATAATATAGTCATGATTAGGTTTACCTGTTTGTAATAAAGTTTTTTTTACTTCTTCATTTCGCAAAAACCATTTCATTGCTTTTATATTTTGACTACTTTGACAATTTTTTTTAGCGGCTAAAATAATAGCATACGAAGAAAAAACAATATCTGTAGGTTCTTCGTTTTCATTAGTTCCTAAGCCTATAGAACCTAAACGTAAAAAATTAACATTTTTCCTCATTAAACCCGGACAATTAATAGCTAAATCATATGTATTATAATCTTCAAATAATTGAGCTACTTTAAAAATGTTATCTGTTTTAATAAATTGCAAGTTAGAAATATTTTCAATATCTTCTAAAGATAAATTATAACCTTTTTGTTCGATAATTTTTTCATCAATTTTAATTAAATTTAATTTTCTTAATAATAATAATGAACGCGATAAATCACAAGGAGCAGTAAACAAATCATTAAACGGAGCAAAAAGAACTCTAGCGTTTTTTATTTTTTTTACATCCTCTAATGTTTGAATCTTTAAAGGGTTTTGTTTATTAGCGTATAATCCATATTTAGGATGAAAAAAAGGTTCAATCATTTCTAAACGTTCTAAAGGTTCAGGAGCAAAGTAATTATTATAAGCTTTTAAAGTATGAAAGTTGTTGGCAATATTAAAATCAATAATTCCTGCTTTTAAAGCATCGTTACAATTTACTTGATATTGTTCTTTTAATTGATTTTCATCAAAAATTTGCAATTCAAAACCAATTTGATTAATTAATTTTTTATTTTTTTGTAAAGTTTCTAAAGTAGATGGAAAATTAGTAGCTATTTTAATGATTTTTTTTGATTTCGTTTCACAACCACATGATTGACAATTAAACATTTTTTAAATGGACCTTCTTCTTTTTATATGTTTTTTATAACCAATTTTTAACTATTCTGTTTTTGATTTTTTCTGGATCAGAAATCATTACATAATCAATTTCACCGTTATTTGTTTGATTAGCGTGAAATTTTTTAACTTCTGGGTTTTGTAATATTTTTTGCAACAATTTAATTTCTTGACTATCTGCATTACTTTGACGCGAAATTAAAGCTATAGCATAAGATTCTACTAATTCATCTTGAGGTTCTTTGTCATCTGAAATATTAGAGCCAATTCTAATAAAATCAGCATTGTATTTCATAAAAGCTGGCCAATTAGCCATTAAATCAAATTCATCTGGCTGTTCAAATTGATAAGGTATTTGTGAAGTTTTAATAAATTGTAAATTGTATGGGTTACTAATATCTTCTAAACTTATATCTAATTTTTTAGTTTTAATAATATTTTCAGGAATGCTAATTAATCCTAAATTTTTCAATAGTAAAAGTGATCGAGACATATCGCATGGTTGAATAAAAGCAAAAGATACTGCTAATAATACTTTTAAATTCTGATATTGTTTCACTTTTTCTAAATTAGTAAGTTGTTTTTTATTGTTACGATTTATATATAAACCATATTTAGAATGATAAAAAGGTTGTATGTAAGAAAATAATTCTTTATTTTGTTTTTTTAAGAATTCATTATAGGCTTTAAAAACATGTACATTAGTATAAATTAATCCATCTACAGAACCATCAGATAATTTATCAATACTTTCTTCGGTCCAATCAGTTTTAATAACTTGTAAATCTATTCCTTGTGGAAAATAAATTTCTTTAGCTTTATTTAAAGTATTTAATACAGCTTGTATCGGACTAGCAACTTTTATTATTTGTAATTTTGGTTTAGAAAAATTCATATTTTTTTTCTTTCTAAAAATAAATATATACTCTTTAATAATATAAAAATTTAATTATAATGAAATGATTTCTTTATTAAGTGATATTAACTCAATAAAATAGTTTAAATGATTTTTTAACCACAATATTTTAAAATTCTTTATATAATATAGGTTTAATTTTAAAATATTGATAATTATTTAACATACGGGAAATTGGACATTTCTGATGAACAATATTCATAATATCTTGTGTTTCGGTAAGTGATAAATTTTTAATACCGCACACTAAATTTATATCGAAATAAAAACCTTTATCATCGCTACAACTATTGCATAAAATTTTAATTTTAAAATCAGAATGATTCAAATATTTACGTGTGGTTTTATAAAAACAAATCAATAAAGATACACAAAATAATTCTTTAGGATTGCTAATTTCAGAACTATTTGCGAATGCTGAAGTTAGCTTTGTTTTTAACCCTTTATGAATAATACCTATATCTTGTAATTTTGGTTCATAATAAGCTATAATTTCTATTTGGTTTTTCATGTTCAGACATACCTTTTAAAATTTGATAACAATTAAAATATAATATTAAATTAATTTTCTAAATAGATTTTTTTTAATTTATTATTTTTTATAACTAAATCAAAAATATTAGCGTTTAACAAATAAATTCCGTGAGCCGGATTAACATCGTCATTTTTTATTTTAGTCAAAATATTTAAATTTAAAAATTTTTGAGTAATTGGCGATTGATTAGTTAAAGGAAAAGTTTGATTTTTATTTTTAATAAAAGTTTTTAAAACTTCTTGCTCTAAAAGATCACAATTTAATAAATAACGTTCAATTTTATAATTAAAATTAAATCGATATATTAAATTCATAATTATAAATGTTATCGCAATAACAAATATAATTACAACCAATATATAATACTTCATTATTTTTATTTAATCTCCGTTTATTTTTTATTTTTCATTGCTAACATAATTTGCTGAAGTTGTTTTTCACTAGGACTCCTTCCCATTTGTTTAAACATTTCTTTAATTTGTTTTTTATTAATGGGAGGGTTTTTTTCTAAATATTTTTTAAAACCAAAAAACATAATTAATGCTCCTGATAAAATACCTATAATTAAACCCAATAAAAATGAAATTGTTTCGAACCAAGCCATAAAATATACTAAATTCCCCTTTCCAAATTAATATTTTTTTGTTAAATAATAGGTTTGTAAAAAACTAACCTTTTGCTACCATATTTTTTATTTTTAACTAAAATAAATTTTTGATTAACATCAGGTAATAAATTTTTATGATTAGTTTCATAAATAACCCAACTTCTAGAATGGATTATTTTAAATAATTTTTGAAATAAATTTTTGATTTCAAAAGCATAAGGAGGATCTAAAATGATTACATCAAATTTAATTTTTTGCGATATAAATCTTTTTAATATATTTAAATAGTTTTTGTAAAAAACTATTATTTGTTGATTATTAATTTTCAGTTTGTTTTGATTTTTTCTAATGGTTAAATATGCTGGAAGCGAATTATCTACCATAAAAATTTTTTTAGCTTCTCTGCTTAAAGCTTCAAAACCATAAGCCCCAGAACCTGCAAATAAATCTAAGACAATACTATTATGAATATCTTTCTGAATAGTATCAAATAAAGCTTTTCGAATTAAATGAGTAGAACTTTTAGTTTTTTGTGAAGGTACTAAATTTAAACGAAAATTTTTATATTTTCCTGATATAATACGTAACATTTAGATATTACCAAACTTTTTTCAATTTAAATATTTTTTTACTTAAAGAATTTAAAATTTTTATTTGCTCTGGAAAAGGTTCAAATCCTTTTTTACTATAATAATTTATATTATTTTTTAATAATTCGTATATTGTCTGATCTAGATTTTTAAAAGCTAATTCCCGAAAATAATTAATATTAGGGAACTCTCTGCTATCTTCTATTTTATCACTAATTAAAATAATTTTGTCTAATTTATTCATGTCTTCGTGGCCCCAAACATGTTTACGAATGGCATTAAAAATATTTGTATTATTAATATTAAATTCTTTTTGAAGTATAATAGGTGCGCTAAAAGCATGATACATAAATACCATTTGTTTATATTTATTAATAATTTCGTTATCTAATAAAGATAAATGAAATTCTAATGATTCATTTTTAGTATAATCATGAAATAAAGCAGCTATTTGAGCTTCTTCAGCATTTTCTCCATAAAATAAAGCTAAATCAGTAGCTTTTTGATAAACTCCTAAAATATGATTCAAACGATAAATATCATTTTTAAATTTATTATTAATTTTTTTTAAAATTGTTTCTATTAACATAAATTATAATTATTTATTATTTAATAAAATTCTTAAACTTATTATTATAAATACTTAAATTAGTTTTTCGAATTAAATTAATTAAAGGTCTTTCTATAAAAAAACGATTACATTTTGTAAATAAATTTTCTTGTGATTTATTCAAAGGCTTTACTAAAATAGATATAATATTTAATTTATTAGCTCCTTTAATATCTGTGGTTAATTGGTCCCCAATCATAACTACTTCGTGATTTTTTGTTTTATCGGGATAGATTAACTCGGTTTAGAAAGTGCATTGATAATTTAACTTTCATATTCGCAATTAGCCCCCCACAGAACCGGACAAGCAAGTTTCCAAGCATCCGGCGCCTAATATCTGATTACAG
>NZ_JALQCV010000011.1:0-19458 GCF_024425275.1 Candidatus Phytoplasma australasiaticum subsp. ipomoeae | reverse complement strand
CTGTAATCAGATATTAGGCGCCGGATGCTTGGAAACTTGCTTGTCCGGTTCTGTGGGGGGCTAATTGCGAATATGAAAGTTAAATTATCAATGCACTTTCTAAACCGAGTTAATCTATCCCGATAAAGAATGCTTTAATCAAATTAAAAATCAATTTTTTTTAAAAGTTAAGCGTAAAGGTAAATATTTAATCTTTTTTTTAAGTAATGATTTAGTTTTAATTGGCCATTTACGTATGGAAGGTAAAATTAATTTAAATCCTATTTATATGTGCAATACTATTGATAAACATGAATATTGGAGATTGTGGTTAGATAACGATATAGTTATGCGATATTACGATACTCGAAAATTTGGACGTTTTTTGGTTTATAATTATAATGAATATTTGATTAAAAGTCCTTTGGTCAAGTTAGCTGCAGATCCTTTTGAAATATCATTAAATGATTTTTATCATAAATTGCAGAAAACTACTAGAGTTATAAAGCAGGTTTTATTGGATCAAAGTATTATTTCTGGCATTGGAAATATTTATGCTAGTGAAATTTTGTTTTTAGCTTGTATTCATCCTAATACACCTTCTTTTCGTTTAAGTTTAGAAAAGGTTAGGTCTATTTTGAAACATGCTCAAAATATTTTAAAAGCTTCTATTGAAGATGGCGCTACGACTACTAACACTTTTGAAGCTTTAGGGATTAAAGGTAATTTTCAAAAGAAACTTTTGGTATATAGAAAAGATAAAGACAATTGTTGCAGGTGCAACAAATTAATTCAAAAAATTAAAATTAATGGTCGTAGTTCTTATTTTTGTTCTTTTTGTCAATTAAAATAAATAAATATATATAATATTCGATCAAATTATTATTTATTTTAATTTTGATAAGGCATTTGCGGTAACATTTAAGGAAGGTTACAAATAATGATTAATTCAAATATAATTAAAATTTATTGTTTTAATAAATTGTCTTTAGAAGATTATAAAGTACTTAATTTATTATATCAACCTTTAATCGGAACTATCGCTATCTCTTTATATAATATTTTATATTTTTTAAACGAAAGTAAAAATAATTTTGATAATAATTTTAATATTACGCATCAAATGTTATTTGATTTATTGAATGTAGATCAGAAAACTTTTAAAAAAAATAAATATAAATTAGAAGCTCTTCGTTTATTAGAAACTTATTCTAATGAAAATAAAGATATCATTTATATAATTTATTCTCCGGTTCAGGTTCATAATTTTTTTAAAGATCCTTTGTTAAGTCACTTTTTTTTAAGTGAAGTAGGTAATTATTATCATTGTTTGCAAAAATTATTATTAAATAAGTCTCCTATAATACCTGAAAATTTTCAAAATATAAGTAAAAATTTTGTAGATATTTATGGAGTTAATAAAATTGCTATTGATCATTCTTCATTGTATAATCATTATTCATCCGATAATGTTACAATGCCGCCTAAACATTTGGTTGTATTTAAAAAATTTTTTGATTATGAAATGTTTTTGAGTAATTTGTCTGAGCGCTTTAAAAAACCCTTTTTATTGGAAAACGAAAATATTGATTATATTGTTACTTTAGGCTTTGTTTATATGTTGAAACCTAAAGAAATGGCTATTTTATATCAAAAACTTTTTCGTCATAATTATAATCAAAATATTGATTTAAATATTTTAAAAGACTATTTATATGAACAAAATGTAAAAACTCAACAAAATATTAAAATCATTGATGCTACTGATTATCAACAAGAAAAAAATGAAATGATTTTATGCTTAAAAAGGTCGCATCCTATTAATATTATTAAAAGTTTTGGAAAAAATATTAATATGCATAAAAGATTAAATCATGATTTATTTATGTTAATTCAAAATAATAAAAATGTAGATATCGGAGTTATTAATGCTTTGCTAATGTATATTTGTAAAAAGAAAAATCATGATATTCATTTTGTTTTATCTTATAATTATTGTAATACTGTTTTAAAATCGTGGTTAAAAAGAGGTATTGTTTCTACAGAAACAGCTTATAATTATTTAACAGCAGAATTAACAAATCATATTAATAAATTTAATTCCTCTCGTAAAGAGGTTGCTTTACCTAAATGGTTAGATGATTTTATGAAAAATTTGCATTAATTATGATCAGTATTTTCATAAGTTGTATATAAATTATGAAAATATCCATACCTTATTGAAACAATTCGGATAATTATGTAAATTATTAAATTAACTAATAATGAAATAAAAGTCATTAGGCTCAAGGATAAAGCGACTTTTTAGTAGTCGGAGGAGTAAAACTTAATTTGGAATAATTAAGTTAATCGCCCTCCCAAGATGAAGGTTAACGACCTTTATAGGGCAAAAGAAGTCAGTAATTTATTGTTTATTCAATGATTATCAATAAGGGAATTGGTGTTTATGTCAACAACTATTTTTGATCCAGAAACTAAACTTTGGCGAACATTGAATATCATTCAAGATTGTTCATTAAATGTTCAACCAGAACTTAAAACGCTGGATTAATAATATAACTCAACAACTACTATCAAACGTTCAATCATATCACGGTCCATAAGGAATGTCGAATGGGAATATTGATAGTTAAAAACTATATACGGTATTGGAAATCCTAAAAATTAAACAATACCACCATAAATAAGTCAATGACCTTTATTTAATCAACAAATACATAACATCAATATAGAATGATAAGGATAAACAACTAATTAGTGGTGACACAAAGTTAGTCGGACAAAAAGATCACAATTTATTATTCAAATTTTACTTTAATATCTGTTTTAATTTATCATTAAAAAATAAATAGTCACTAGAAAACATGATATAATAAATTCAGTAATAATTTATTTATAAGCTACAAAATAGCGAATAATATTAATAAATAAATTGTAGATTTTAGGTAAATTGTTAGTCTGTTTTATTAAAAAAGTGGCAATTACTGGCAATTACTAATAATTAATGAAATGAGGAAATGATTAATTTATATTTATTCTAATTTAGAATAAAAAATTCAATTTTTTATTGTTTAGTTTTATAAAAATTTAAATTTTAAAAATATTTAAATTTTTATTTAGGAGTTATTATGGATTCATTAGAAGAATCAAATTTTGATTTACAAAAAATTAAAAATTATATTAAAAATCATCCCGAAACGAAACATTTACAAATTAAAGACGAAGATTTAATTATTGTTTTTAATTATTTAAATAAAAAAGATAAGCCAAATCCTTTTGGATATAAATTGGTTTTAAAAGAAAGACCTTATCTTCATGTAGCTTGGCAAGAAACTACGAAAACTAGACAAATAGATTGGCAAAGTAATTTGCAACAAAAAAACATTTTATTTAATCAAGAATTAGATTTATCTAATATAGATGTTAAAAAAATAAAACCTATTTCTAAAATACAAAAAAGTATTTTCCAGTATATGAAATCGCTAATAGAACAATATAATTCTCCTGATTTTAATATTAAAAATAATAAGGGTTTATATATTTATGGTCCTTTCGATTCAGGAAAAACTTTTATGTTAAAGGTATTAGCTAAAATGTTATTGCAATGTCACATTCCTTTTTTATTTATTGTAATGTCTGATTTGGTTAGACAATTTAAATTTCTTTGGACTCAAGATATTATAGAAGATAAAGTAAATCATTTAAAAAAAATTCCGTTTTTAATTTTAGATGATTTTGGTTTAGAAAATATGAATACTTTTTTTAGAGATGACATTTTTATACCTTTATTAAGTTATCGTTACGAATATAAATTGCCTGTTTTTTTTAGTAGTATTTTGAATCAAAATGATTTAAAAGACACTTTACAATTAAATACAGATTTGATTAATACTACTAAAGCTGCTAAAATCATTAATTTAATTCAAAAATCTACTTTATTATATGATTTTTCAGTTAATATTACTAAAAATAAATTTTCATTGACATAAATTTACAAAAATATGAATAATAATTTTATATATCAATTTAATAAAAATAAAGGAGATTAAGAATAATATGATTCGTTTTATAGATGTTAATTTAACATCGTCTGACGATGAAACAATTTTAGAAGATATTTCTTTTAATTTGCCTAGTCGCGGATTTGTTTTTTTATCAGGTAAATCAGGTTCAGGAAAAACCAGTTTATGCAATCTTTTATCAGGCTTAGAAAAAGTAAGTTTTGGTAATATTATAGTAGCTCAAGAAGATTTATCTACTTTTTCTGATTCTGAAATGGCTAATTATAGAAATGGTATGGTTTCTAATATCACGCAAGATTCATATTTTATTAATGAATTAACTATTTTGGAAAATCTACTTTTAGCCATTAAATTACAAAAACGCGTCGTTAATGAAGAACTTCATAAGCAAATTCGAGAATTATTTAAATATTTTGATTTATCTATTGGTTTGTTAAAGAAAAAACCTTTTGAATTATCTGGTGGACAATTACAACGCGCTAATATAATTAGAAGTTTGATTAAAAATAATAATTTGTTAATAGCTGATGAACCGACAGGTAATTTAGATGCGGAAACTAGTATTTTAGTTTTTAAAAAATTAAAAGAGATTTCTGAAGAGAAATTGGTCGTTGTAGTAACGCATGATATTGTATTAGCTACTAAATATGCTGATATTATTATTAAAATAAATAAAGGTACTATGAAAGACTTTTTAGTTCGTAAAAACAATCAAAATTCCGATACATCTGTAAATTCTACATCGGAAGATTTAGATATATTATCTTATGTTAATAATTTTGAAAAAAAATATTTTGTTTCTAAAATTAATGAATCTTCTATATTATTTAAAAATGATCATTTGTTAGATGTTAGATCTATTTCTTCTGATTTACCTTTGAAAGAAGTTTATCGTATTGGTAAAAGTTTAACTAAAGCTCATTTGAGAAGAAATATGTTTATGCTAATTGTTAATGCGCTAATTTTTATAATCTGTCGCTTGGCATTAGTATCAAATAATTTTTTATCAAAAATAATTTGGTACAAGTTATCATTGTTTAAGATTTTATATTTGGAATTTGATGCAGAAGTTTTATCGTTTTGGTCAACTGGTATAATTGGATTCATATTTGCATTACTAAAATATTTAGTACTGCCTTGGTATATTTATGTTACAGCCAAATCGTTTGTAAAGCTTCAATTTATGATTTTTTATCGTACTGTAGGTATTAGTCGTTCTTTAGGCGCTAATAAACGAACTATTAATAAAATATTATTATATTTGTTTGCTTGTTTTATGGGTTTATTTGCGCTTACACAACAAATATTGTTTTTCCTGGTTCAAAAAGTGATTAACGCAGTTCCGAATAATGACTTTAATTATTATTCTGTGTTTGTAGATAGAAAATTGATTCCAGGTTTGAAACACATGAGTTATTTTGAACAAAAAGAATCATTAATAAAATTAAGTCAACAAGTTTATCAAAATGTATTCGCGCATGCATTATTTGATAGTAATTTATGTTCCAGTGGATTTTTTTCGTTATCACCTAATTATCGCGATATAATTGGTTTTGTAGGATTATTTATTTTTTGTTTAGCATTTGTATGGTTTTTATATACTGTTCTATATTCTAATAAATTAAACAAAGAAAAACCTTTAATGATGCTTAAAAAAGATAATAAAATTTAAAATAAATAAATTTTTATGATTAATGATAAATAATTTATTTTTTAATCAAACATAAATTTGATTTTTAAACATTTAAATAATAACTCAATATTTTAAAATATATTTTTAGTAAAAATTGAGTTATTAATTTATTTTTATTAAAGGATTTTAATTTCATATGAATAAAATTATTAAGGTAATCAGTACTTCCACTAGTTGTTTAGATTATTTTCCTCAAAAACATGATATTGGTTTACTTAGATTACAAATTTTTTTAAATAATCAAGAATATCGAGATGGTGAAAATTTAACTGCAGATCAGTTTTATGAAGCTTTAACTAAGAATCCTCGTATAATTGCTACCACTTCTCAACCACCTATAGGAGAAATAGTTGAATATTTTCGTCAAATAGCTCGTTTAGGATATAAAAAAATTTTTGTCACCACTTTATCAAGTAAATTAAGCGGTAGTTATAATAGTATTTTATCTGCTAGCAAAATAGTTGCTTCTGAAATAGAAGTTATAGTTTTTGATACTCAAAGTATTGGTTTTTGTGAAGCTTATTGCGCTTTACAAGCTGAACGTATGTTTTCGGAAAATTGTGAGGTTTCAAAAGTTATAGAATATTTAACAAAATTACGCCAAAATAATAAAATTTTTTTTATAGTAGATTCGTTAAATCGTTTAATTAAAAGTGGTCGCTTAAGCACTACTAAAGGTTTTTTAGGAAGAATTTTTCACATTAAACCTATTTTAAAATTAGAATCTCCTGGTGTTATTACAATGATTAAAAAAGTTTTTACTTTAGAAAAAGCTTTTGATTGTATTATCAAAGATGTTCAGCAATACGCGAAAAATCAAAAATTTTTATTACATGTTTTAACTTCAGGGCAGCCTTTAATGAAAAATAAATTAATAGAAACTTTAAAAAAAAAGTTAAATATTAATGATATTTTAGAAGTTACTATTACTCCGGTAATAGGAGCTCATGTAGGGAATAATGTACTTGGTGTGGGATTAATCATTCTGCCTTCTTGATTCAGAATGTGTTTTAATCATGGGTGTAAATAAGATATGTTAAATTTTAAATTATATATGGATAAAGCTAAAAAAATTTTAAAAATATTAAAAAAAAATAAAGCAGAAGCATTTGTAGTAGGAGGAGCTGTTCGAGATTTTTTATTAAAAAAACCTATTACAGATGTAGATATTACTACTAACCTTTTACCTGAAGATGTTTGTGAAATTTTTGATATACCAAAAAGAAGAATTCGTTATGGATCTGTCAAAATTTATTTTGAAAATAATTATTTTGAAATTACTACTTATCGCAAAGAAGCTGCATATTTAGATTTTAGGCATCCTTCATGTATAATTTTTATTCAACATATAAAGGATGATTTACAGAGACGCGATTTTACAATTAATGGACTTTTGTTAGATGAAGATGATAAAATCTTCGATTATGTGGGCGGAATTAAAGATTTAAATAATAAAATTATTCGTATTATAGGTAATCCTTATCAAAAGTTAACCGAAGACCCTTTAAGGATGTTAAGAATTTTTTATTTTAAAGCGAAATTAAATTTTTCTGTAGAAGAAAATGCGGAAAAAGTTTTGAAAGATAATATTTTTTTGATAAGTAAATTACCAGTTTATCTGGTATTTAAAGAATTCAATAAAATTTTAAAACAAAATTTTGTTAATGTAGCTTTTAATTATTTATTGTATACTAAAGCTATTAATTATTTTAAAAGTTTAATTACCGGAATATTATTTTTTATTGAGCATAAATTAGAAAATATTGATGCAGATTTTTTTTTAGTAATTGCTGTTTATTTAAATTATCAAGTAATTTATGATTTTCCTTTGACTTATTGTCAAAAAATGAACATTATTAAATCAGTGACATTATTAAAGCAAAAATATCAATGTTTATCAAATTTAAATAAATTTGAATTAGAAAATTTACAAAAAAAATTTTTAAAAACAGGTTTATGTTAAATTATTTTTTTGTGCGAATGGATTTCTTTTTAAAAATTTTATTACATAATAATAGATTAAATAATAATAAAAAATGAGTTTAAAAAAGTATGATTTATAAAAAAAACCAATTACAAATTTTAAAGAATGCTGAAATAGGCAAAAAATATCAAATTTTTGGGAAAATTACTAATATTAATAAAGGTGATAATTTTTATAATGTAGATGTTTTATTAACGGAAAATGAATATATTAATATTAAAATAGAAAATATAAATCTAACATTAATGACAGAAAAAATTTATATTTTTGAAGTCATTAAATATTTAAAACAAAATAAATATTACTGGAATTGCGAAAATGTAAGTTTAATTGAGAATATTTTGAATTTAGAACAAATTTATCAAATTTATTCTTGTTTTTTTACATGTGCACCTTTATCTTTTGATAAAGCTGATTTTTTAATTAATAAATATATCGCTGCAATTAATAATTCTAATTTGAAGAAAATTACAACTATTTTGTATAATAAATATAGAATACCTTTTTTAATTTCACCTGCTGCTTTTAAAATGCATCATAATTATTATGGTGGATTAGCTTATCATACTACTAATATGTTGCAAATTACTTTAAATTTAGTCGAAAGATATAATTTTTTAAATTTAGATTTATTATATGCAGGAATTATTTTACATGATATGTTTAAAGTTAAAGAATTTAATTTTGCAAAAAAAGAATATACTAAAGAAGGTGTTTTATTAGGGCATTTAGTTTTATCTGTTAATTATGTTCATGAAGAAGCTTTTTTATTGAATATTCAGGATACAGAAGAAATATTATTATTAAAACATTTATTAATTTCTCATCATGGTTTGTTAGAATATGGAGCTTTAAAAATTCCTCAAACAGGAGAAGCATTTTTATTATGGCATTTAGATAATATAGATGCAAAACTAACTTCTTTAGGGGAAATGTTTGCTAAAACTTCTGAAGGTAGTTTTTCAGAACCTTTAGCAGTTTTTGATAAAAAATCTTTATATAAACATAATTTATAAATTGCATTTATATTGTTTTAATTAATAAAAAAAATTAAAATTTATATTGTGGATTAAAAAGGTTTGTTTTTATTTAATTTAGCTTTAATTTATCAAAAATTTTTTATTTAATAAATAATTAATTATTAAAAATATTTTTATAGTTTATAAAAAGAGTTTTTTATTATTGTATTTTATCTTTAATATTTTGAAGGAGTATTCAGTTGGAAGAGCAAACAAAAAATTTATCTGATGATAAAGTGCTAAAATTATCAGAAGCTAAAAGGCAAAAATTATTAAAAAAAACAAGATTATTTATAATAATGCGATTGATTATAGATTTTTTATTATTGATTATGGCTCTTATATCTTTAATTTTTATTTTTAATAATAATTTTTATTTAAGAAAATTAAAGAGTGATACATCGTCACAAGATTTACAAAATTATTATAATTTAGTTAATGATTCTGACATATCAGAAACTTTTTATCCTACTAATAGTGATAATTTCCCTGATTTTGCAACTTTATCAGGTTTTGAGAGCGAAAAGAGAATAGCTAATTCATTTATTTTATATGTAAAAAAACCTGAAAAATTTAAAAACCTTGGTCTAATTGACCCTCCTTCGGGTATTTTGTTATATGGTACCCCTGGAACAGGAAAAACTACTTTTGCTAGAGCTATAGCTAAAGAAACGCAATTACCTTTTTTTGAAGTTAGTGCTTCTATTTTTTCTAAAAAATATAGAGGACAAGCTGTGCAAATGATTAGGAATTTGTTTAGGGATGTACGTAAAATATCTAAAAAATATCCTGGAGTAATTCTTTTTATAGATGAATGCGAAACTATTTTTTGTAAATTAGAACGTTTATCTGGAGATGCAGAAATTATGAATATTGTTAATCAATTTAAAACAGAATTGACTTCTGTGGAAAATGATCCAGAACATCCTATTTTTATTTTAGGAGCAACTAATAATTTTATGCAAATCGATGATGCTATTAAATCTCGTTTTACTTATTCTATACAGGTTAATCCTGGTAATAAAAAAGAACGTCGAAAATTTTTAGAGTTTTTAATGGAACAAAAACTTAAAAATCCATATAGTTTGGAAGCAAAAAATTTTTTGTATGAAGTAATTAATGAAGCTTTAGAAAGAATAGATACAACTAAAAATTATGATTTTTTAAAAACTAATCGTACTTTAGAAAATTTAATGAAATCTGCTGCTATGAATTTTGCTACTAAAAAAGCTAGTAATGATGATGATAGCAAAGAAACTGTTGATATTGATGATTTAAAAGAAGCTTATAGTAGAATTATTGTTACCGATACAGACTTAACAATATTAAACCAAGTGGAACAAGAATTAAAAAATCAACAAAGTTAAATAAAATATTTTTAAAAATTTTATATTTTATAAATTAAAATTAAAAATAACTAAAATAAATTTCAATAAATCGATATGTATTTATTTAAAAAAATTATTTTAGTTATTTGCTAACATTTAGTTAAATAAAAAAAGCTGTTTATTGCAAACAGCTTTTATTATTTTAAATTTTTATATTTTTTAATCAAACTTGAAATTTATTCATATTTAAATTAGGTTTAGTTATTTTATACATTTTATAAATAATTAATTTGTATGCAAAATGTATAATAATTAAACAATTGGTAATCATAAAAACTATTAAAGTAGGTTTCCAATATTTCAAATCGTTATTAATAGTATTATTATTTTCATCAAGAGTAATATATTCAGAAGAATTTTTAATTTCAATTTCAGGCAAATTAGTTTTAGGAATTAATATTTGATGGAATATTAAATTAATTTGACCTTTTATATCATTAAGTTGATCAATAGATTTTTCGAAATTATATTTAGCGCGATCATATTTTAAATTAGAAGTGAGGTAATCTTGATTATTTTGTTGTGTTTCGGCTTCTAACATAAATTCTTCACCTTTGGTTTGAAAATAAATTGCACTATTTTTTTTATTAGATTCTATTTCTAATTTGATATTATTTAATTGATATTTTATATCTTTATTATTCGCGAAATAAAGGCTTATTTCTAATAATTTAGCAGCATCTTCTTTTGTTTGATTAACTATTTTCTTCATAATAAGAGAATTATTTTTTTTAACTTTATTAATTAATGTTATATAGATCTTTTCCTGTTTTTCTAAAATTTTCAAAAGTAATTCGTCTATATTATTTTTAAGATCTTTTTGATTAATATTCTCTATTTCTTCGATGTTTAATACGTTTTGTTCTCGAATATCATCTAAAAAAGTTTTTAATTTATCTTCATCTTCTGATGATAATGTCTTTAACTCCTGCTTTAATTTTTGTGTTTGATTCAATTCTGCCTCTAAAATACTTCGATATTGGAAAATTTTAGTTTGTAAATCGTTTTTTTTTTGATTATTAGCAGATAAAGAATGAGCTAAAATAATATGAATTAAATAACATTTTAAAAATAATATTATCAGGATTAAATATTTAAATAATAAAATATTTTTTTGATTTTTTTCTAAAATATTTATATTAGCTATTTCTTTCTCTTTTCTTTTTTATTTTTAAAAATATGCAATAAACAATAAATAAATTTTTTAATTATTAATAATATTTTTTTAAATATTATTATTAGATAAATTTTAATTATTTTTTATAATTATATTTAATTTTTTTCAAATTTTCAAATTTCATTTTAAATTATCATTTTTTTAAGTTAGGTAATATTAAGATATTTCATCATTAGAATATTCTAATAATATAAAATATCTAATTTAATTATAACATAAAAAAATAATTATTATATAATAGCAAAATATTAATATATTTTTTATTTATAGATAATTACTTTATTTGTTGTTATTTTGTTATTTTTTATAGATCTATTTATATTTAAATTTGATTTTTGAATTAATTTTTTATATATCATTAATAATTTTTTCATTTATTTAAATGATAAAAATTTAAATTTAATGTTTAAAAAATTTTTTAACTTTAATCTACAATTGTATCAATATTTTGAAAAAAAATATTGATTTTTTTATTTTTATAAGAAATTTTAAACTTTTTTACCTAACTAAATAAAGAACAACTGAAAGTTATAAAATATTTTCTATATACCAAAAAAAATCAAATTTAATAAGTTATATGTTTTCATATCCTTATTATTAAATAAATTGGAGAATTTATAAGAAAATAAGTTTAATTTAAGTTTGTTTAATTGGTAAATATTTATTTGCAACATAATAAAAAGATCTTGATTAATGAAATTGATGTAATAAGAAGAAATTTAAAGTTTTTTTATATTAATCTAAATAAGATTTGTTTTTTGGAGTGTGAGAACGTTTTTATAAAATTGTTAATTTTAATAATATATTTTCAAGATTTATTTTGTTTTATTATCAACTTTAAGAATGTTTTAGAAAGGAATGATATGCCAAGAAAAAAATTATTTTCACTCTTTTTAAAAAATAAAAATAATTTATCTATTAGAAATCAATTAATTGAGGTTCATACACCTTTAGTTTATAAAATTGTTAATCAATTCAAGTATTATCCTTCCATTTTAACAAAAGCCGATCTGGTTCAAGAAGGTTTTTTGGGTTTAATTCGTGCGTTAGGTTATTATCAAGATCAAGGTTATGATTTTATAGCTTATGCACGGCCAACTATTAAATTTGTAATTCGCGAATTAATTCGTCATAGTCATATTCCAATTGTTCCTCAAAAAAATTCTTATGTCGTTAATACTAATTTTCAAGAAACTATTTATTATTCTTTTGCTAACTATTCTTTAGATCCTCATCAAAATTGGTTAAATCAAGTAGATTATGAATTTTGGGTTCAAAAAATAAAACAAAATTTAAATGCATCAGAATTTAAAATTATTGGTTTAAGTTTTGGTTTTTTTAATCATTTTCAATGTCATAAAAAAAATTCTTATCGAGAAATAGCTTTATATTTGCAAATGTCTCCTAAAAAAGTTCAAAAAATACGAAAAAATGCTCTTCAAAAATTAAAAAGAAAATTAAAATATCTTAAATTTTCTTATAAAAATTAAAAAAGTTAATAGGTTTAAAATTATTGAAAAATTTGATATTTTTATTGATGTTTCGCTATGTTATCTTTAACACACATATATATATTAAATTTTAAAGTTAAAATGAATGTATAGAGAGTAAAAAAATATGAAATTATTAAAATTAAATAAATTTTTAATATATATAATTATAATTATTTTTATTTGTTTATTTAATAAAGATTTTTTAAATTTATGCGCTTTAGAAATTAATAATTATGAAAAAGATTATAATTTAAAATATTATGCTGTTAATTGGCGTCATGAAAATGGTCATATGTTTTCAGAAAAAGCTCATGTTTTTTACAAAATTTTTCCTATGAAAATGTTTCCTTGTAAAACTTATCAAGAATTCGCAAATACTAAACAAATTATAAAAAATACTACTATTTTAACTAGTAATTTGTTATTTCCTTTTAGTAGAATATTTAAAATATTAGATACAATTCAAGAAGTAGCTAGTGATAAATATATTCACGATTCGGATGATAAAATTGCTTTTATTAATGAATTATTAAAATATTTAATTAAATATTATCCGGAAAAAGGTATATTCTTTTTTGATCTTGATCAATTAAATGAAATTTATTATGTTGATATAACCTTTTGTAATTGTGATATGTCCAAATCTTTATTTTCTGTGAGTCATGAGTTATTTAAAAATTTTTTACAAGATGAAGTTGAAAAAATACCCTATATAGAAATTTTTATTAATGAGGCATCTGAATTAGAAATATCAGAATTAAACCTCGATATTAAAAATTTTTGTCGACAAACTATTCAAAATGATTCTGTTATTAGAAATAAGATTAAGCAAATAATAATTAAAAAAATTCAAGATAATATAGGCCGACAAATTACTAAAACTTGTTTTAGTCAAACAACTAAATTTATTTCAAGTAAATTAATTGGTAATTTATTATTACCAGGTATCGTAGAAAGTTGCGAAATGATAAAACAAAATCAAGATTCGACCAAAAATATTCAAAAAAATATTCGTTTGTATTTAAAGAATTATAATTTTGAAAAAACATTAGGTTTTGCTTTTGATTATAATAATTTGACTAATCAATTAGAGGTTTTTTCATTAGAACAAAAAAGTCTATCAACTGGATTATATGCTAATTTTCTTGATAAAATAAATATTTTAGATTCTACCCATATGTTGATTAGTTTTTTGCAACCAAAAATAAAAGGGAAGCCTAATATGAATTTAAATATTTATGGTAGCAAAGTTAAAGTAAATTTGAACTCAAATGATTAAATTAAAATATTCATAATTTAGAAATTTTCATTTATTGATGATTTTGATTTATTTTTCATGTTATATAATAATTATGTTATTTTGTAAAATTTAATATCTAATTTTATTTACTATAAATAATCAATAAAAAATGTTTTTTATTGTCAATATGATGCTTTAAAAATTATCTTTTTTTCAATTAATGTTTATAGAAAGTTTATAAAAGTATTTTAGTACTTATATAAATTTATATTGATTTAATCAATTATTAAATAAAATATTATATAAATAAAAAGACCCTTTTGTTAAAAAAGTCTTTATTGTTTAAAATTTTTTTCTTGATTAATAATGGAAAAATAATAACGGATTGATATTTTTAGTTTTATTATTTTAGATCATTTATGTTTTAAAAATAAAGATTTCAATTGAATTAGTGATCTTATTTAGAAATTTATATTTTTCATTATATTATTTTATAATAACTAATTTTTTAATTTTATTTTTAAGTTAAATTAAAAATAATATTTATTTTTTAACTATTTTTTTAACTAATTTATGTTATTGGATGTATTTAACATCTTTTGAAATTAAATATCAATATTATACTGATAGATTATTGGTGTTTCATTGATACGGTTTGTCTATTACCAACGACCCCCGTCCAAACGGGGCGAGAAAATTTCTAAGCACACCGTTTTTTCCATAAATATTGGATAATTACTCGCATAATTGTTTTGTGTGTCCTCATGATTTCCAATGGTTTCCGATGGTCTAGGGTTTGGTTCTGTACTATTACCTCCTTTTTTCAATCATAGCTGTTAGTATACTCTTTGACGGTTTCCTGCGATCCTAATATATTAATTTTATCATGCACAAGAGGATTCTCAATGCTTTCAACCATCATCGAATGTTTTTTAGTACTTTTTTCTTGCGGATGTAATTGTGGAGCATCTTTTGGAGGATATCATGATTAATGACATCGAAAACCTTCAATGTAAATCTTAATTAGATAGTAAATGACTTTGAATCTTTGTTTGATTCGTTGTTCTCGAAGTAGGGAGTTATCAATTGTTCCAGGGCTTTTTTAAACGATTCTATTTGCATGGTTTAGATTCCAAAAAAGGTCTGGTTTTATCCTTTCCCTTGGGAATATTCACTCTTTTAACCGGTTTCGGGTTATATTGGTTGTGAACATATTTTTGGTGATATTTCTTAATTTATTTAAGTCCATATCATTTATTATTCTCCCGTCTAATCCTAATAATCAACCTATTTCTAAGAAAGGAAATTGTTGATAATGAGTGATACCATAACAAAAATTTATTGTAGTACTTATTTCCAAGACCATAGTAATTTACAAAAAAAATCAACCCAAAGGAGAAATAATTATATGACTAAAAAAAAGAATTAATAAAAAAAATCGCTGAAGCAAATAAAGCTACCATTACTGCTACAGAAACATTTTACAAAACCTTCGAGCGTGTTTAATCGAAGCAATTGCATCCCATAAAAAAGTAATTTTAGCACCTACCATTGGTAGATTTGTCTTAAAATCACGAAAAGCCTACATTGGAAGCAATCCACAAAGAGGAAAAAAAATCAAAATCCCTGCTTCCACACCCATTATTTTTAAAGTAGCGGGTAGTTTAACAAAAAGAAGTTAAATCCTTAGTCCTTGAAGAATAATTGCAAGTAAGAGAAAATAAATGATCAGTTTTTTAACCATTTTTACTTTTTTTAGGGAGATATTTTAAAGATTTTCAAAATCCCGAAGTATCGGAACATAGATACGAAATGATGACTACTGTTTTTTTAAGTATCTTCATCTATTCAGGTTTTAAACCACTTTTTCATTTTTTAAATAATATTATCTTTTTCGTAAAAGATCTTATCTTTGGTTTGTTTTTTAAATCTAAAAAAATAGGTTTTATTAGAACAAAAAAGCATGAAAAAAGCAATGCAACACTAAAGAATTGGTATTAAAAGGTGAACAAAATTATCAAGAATCGCACTATTCCCCCATTCGCTACACAACCAAATGAAGAGGTTACATTGGTAACATGGAATAAAAAATAAAGAAAAGAATTAATAATAAAGACCAATTTTAAAATTGGTCTTTATTATTTTTTCAAACAAATGAAAAAAGATATCTTATCATCTTTTCTAATTATTGGGGAAGAAAAGCTTTATTTTTATTTTTTATTTGATATGATATTTTTTTGAGCGGTTCATAAAAATGGTTAGAAACATTAATTAAAGATATTTTAGATATAATTTTTTGTATGTTTTATTTTTAAATTTTCACTTAATCAAAGGAACTATTTTAAATCTTATTAATTTTTTTGAATGTTGACGGAAATATTAATATTTGATAAAATTAATTACATGTTGTTAAATTAAAAATTAATTTAGTGTTTATAAATTTGATATACTTATTTTATTTATAATTATATTTTTATTTTAATTAAATTTTAATTTAAATCGGTTTTTAATAAATAATTATTAATAAATTATTAATATAGATAAATTAAATTATCTATTAATTCAATATTTTTTTATTTTTTATTTCTTATTTTTAATAATCTATTATTTAAAATATTTTATTAATTTTATAATTATTTTTTATTTTTTTGATATTTTTTTTGATTTAAAATTATGATCATAACAAATAAATTTTTATAAAATGATTTTAATTTTGTAAATAAATTTCAAATTTAATAATTATATAAAATTATTTTTTTGTTAAATTTAATAAATATATTTATTTTCTTGTATTTGATGTTTTTAATAAATTATGAAAAGCATTTTAATTAAAAAAAGATTAATAAAATTTAAATAAATTAACGGAAAAAGGTTTTTTATTGTGTTTGAAAAGTACCTAAAAAATAAAATTATTAAATTATTAATTGCAGTTTTTATTTTATTTTTGTCATTAAATCTTTTCTTAATAATATTTTTTCAATTCAATAATAATATTAAAAAAACTAGATTATTTTCTTCTAATAAAAACATAAATAATTCAGAGAAATTAAAAATTAATATATTTGATATAATACATCCTAGAATTAATATAAATGTTTTACCTGATGAGAAAAAAAAAATATTTTCAATGGATCCCAATCTGTCTTCAAAAGAAATAATTTTACTTTTAAAAGAAAAAATATTGAATCAATTTCAAGAATTTAATCAAATCGCAAAATCTTACGTATTATCACAAGAAGATGCGAATATAAAAATTAATAAAAATTTATATTATTATGATCTTCCTGAAGATGAAAACAGATATCTGCAAAAACACCTCCACACAGATCCTAAACTTTCAGACGAAGAAACAATCCACATTCTTGCATCCAAGTTATTATCAGAAATTAGCGTAAAAGAACGAAGATTTCAAGAATATGTTTTATTTTTGCAACAAAAATTAAATCATAAAATGATTAGTGTGGATGATTTAAATATAAAAATAATTTTAAAAAATAAAAAAATGCCAGATATATTATTTTACATTATGATGGTAAACACAGTTTTAGAAGAAACACAATATAGAATAACTATATTAAACGAACAACTTAAAGACGATCAGAAATTACAATTACTCGAGCATGATTTTATGAATACTAGGGATTGGATGAATAATGAGGAAAAAAAGATATTGTTAATAAAGCCTCAAATTTCTTCACAAGAAATGATTTTAATTTTAAAAGAAAAAATAGCAAATCAATTTAGACAAAGAAATCAATTGGCCAAATATTACGATGCAATACAACAAAAAGCATTACCAATATTGCCTCAAACTAAAAGATATATTTCAGATGAAGATGTTTATCTACAAAATATTTTTAATAAACATTCCCACAAGAAGGAAGATGAAATAATCGAACATCTTCAACAATCATTGTACCAAGAATATGAAAACAAAAAATCATTATTAAAGTTATGTGATATAGTCTTAAATCGACAAATTTTTCCACAAATTTACTATATTAATTCAAATGCAATGACTTTTGAAAATCACATAAATGAAATGGATCAACTTCTAAATGATCCAGTGTATGTTTCTTTTATAAGAATTCAATTAGATGATGCAATAAAAAAATTAATGCAATTACAACAACATATAAAACAAATACAAGATCAGGCCCTTATAGATTTAGATCAAACACAAAGAGAATTAAAAAATACAAGGGACGCGCGTGATAAAATAAAAGAAAAATTAAATCAAAAAAAAAAAGAATTAAAAGATGCACAAAATAAAGCAACTGAAGACTTAAGTAATATTCAAAAAAAAGCTGAAAAAGACTTAGCCGATAAAAACCGAGTAATCACGGAGCAAGAACAAACTATTGCAAAATTAAATAAAGATAAAACTGATCTAGAAACTGCTAAAACTGATCTAGAAACTGCTAAAAACCAATTAATCACGAAGCAAGAACAAACTATTAAAGATAAAGATCAAATTATTGAAGCTCGAGAACAAACTATTAAAGATAAAGATCAAATTATTGAAGCTCGAGAACAAACTATTAAAGATAGAGATCAAATTATTGAAGCTCGAGAACAAACTATTAAAGATAGAGATCTAACTATTAAAAAGGGAGATCAAATTATTGAAGCTCAAAAACAAAGTAGTGAAGATAGAGTTCTAGTTATTGATAATAGAGATCTAACTATTGAAGCTCAAAAACAAACTATTGCAAAATTAAATAAAGATAAAATTGATTTAGAAACTGCTAAAAACCGAGTAATCACGAAGAAAGAAAAAACTATTAAAAATAGAGATCTAACTATTGAAGCTCAAAAACAAACTATTGCAAAATTAAATAAAGATAAAATTGATCTAGAAACTGCTAAAAACCGAGTAATCACGGAGCAAGAACAAACTATTGCAAAATTAAATAAAGATAAAACTGATCTAGAAACTGCTAAAACTGATCTAGAAACTGCTAAAAACCAATTAATCACGAAGCAAGAACAAACTATTAAAGATAAAGATCAAATTATTGAAGCTCGAGAACAAACTATTAAAGATAAAGATCAAATTATTGAAGCTCGAGAACAAACTATTAAAGATAGAGATCTAACTATTAAAAAGGGAGATCAAATTATTGAAGCTCAAAAACAAAGTAGTGAAGATAGAGTTCTAGTTATTGACAATAGAGATCTAACTATTGAAGCTCAAAAACAAACTATTGAAGATAGAGATCTAACTATTAAAAAGGGAGATCAAATTATTGAAGCTCAAAAACAAAGTAGTGAAGATAGAGTTCTAGTTATTGACAATAGAGATCTAACTATTGAAGCTCAAAAACAAACTATTAAAGATAGAGATCTAACTATTAAAAAGGGAGATCAAATTATTGAAGCTCAAAAACAAAGTAGTGAAGATAGAGTTCTAGTTATTGACAATAGAGATCTAACTATTGAAGCTCAAAAACAAACTATTGA
>NZ_JALQCV010000010.1:0-20888 GCF_024425275.1 Candidatus Phytoplasma australasiaticum subsp. ipomoeae | reverse complement strand
TAAAAAAGATAGGAAATTATTTTTTAATCTTTTAAACAAAAAAAGACTAACTTAATAGTTAGTCTTCAAGATTTTTAAAAAATAAAAAGTGTCTAAATTTTCGGAACAGCTCACTTATACCGAATATAAAGATGCTGATGAATTATTAATAAAAGATGGCTTAAAAAATTATCAAAAGTTTATTTAGAATCAGAAAAAATTTTTGAAAAAAAATCGTAAATAATACGGATAGATTAATTGCGTTTTATTCAGCGATTTATCTTTGCTGTTTTATTTACAATCAGCCCCCGTCCAAACCGGACAAGCAAGTTTCCCAGCATCCGGCTTTCCATAATTTACTCTCTTTCGAGAACTAATTTCTCCTCACGGTTAATTAGCTATTTGTTCTTATCGTTCTTGTTTCTGATATCGTGTATTTGTTGATTTGTTACCTTTCGATGACAATTCTTACATTTTAAGGAACTGCCATTTGTTGAACGATATTGAATTTTACTCAATGTTCGTAAAAGTTTAGTTTCTGGTGAAACTGTTGTTGACATAATATATCAACCCCTTTTTTCCCGATACCATTGAATAACTAGTAAATTACTTTCTTCTTTCGCCCTATAAGAGTGATTAACTCTCTTCTTGGTAAGACGATTAACTAAATTATTCCAAATTTAGGTTTACTCTTACGACTACTAAGAAGATGCTTTATCCTTGACCATCCGGGCTTTTATTTCCGGATTAGTAAATTTAATTACTTAGTTTTAGGATTCTCCAAGTTACGCTAAATTTCTACCTTAATTCTTTAGGGGAAGTATCCTCGTTCAGAGGCTGATTCCAGGTTTCCTTTATCTGATAAACTATCCAATACTTATCTATAATATTGATAGACTCTGGACTGTCCGTTTAAGCAACTTCCGAGACAGGTTCAGAAATTACATCCATTTACCTTCTTAGGCCATTGCAGGCTTCTCCATCGAATTATTTGGTGGCGGAGTCTTCTTGACTAATTTGCTTTCGTCGCAACCCGCTTTTATGGTCTGCTATAATTCAGTATTCTTTCGTTTACTAAACCGACCATCTCCTTTCAGGGTTTATCGGCCCCTGGCTATTGGTTAAATAGCACGAAATTTAGGCCTCTTTGGCGCCCTTTTGATTTCTGTAAACTTCTAATATCTCGCCAACGATTAAAAATAAAAAAAAATTTATACCTTTTGTACTTCTCAAAAATTCCATAATTTGTTCATCAGTCATTGATTCGCTAAAAATAATTCTTGAAATAAAATTTTTTCTAAAGGAAATTATCATTTTATCATCGAAAACGTCTAAAATGGTTTTTTTAAAATCTTCAAAATAATTATCGATTTTAAAATTTATAAAAAATTCTAAAATATTTAGATTCCTATTTTCATAAGTTTCATTCATAATTCTAACAGGAGTATCTTCACTGATTTCTCTCAAAAATTTTACAATTTCTTCATCAGTTTTAGATTTATCAAAAAAAATAGGAATATAATTTTCTTGCGCTGCAAATTTTAATTTTTCATCAGCTACATCTAAAACTTTTTCTTTAAAATAAAAATAAACATAATCCTTCTGATCTTCTGAAGTTTTTTGATATATATTTTTTTCCGGATTTTGATTATATAAATTGATTTCTGATGTTTTCAATAAATTTTTTTCATCACAGCCATAAACGTCATAAGATTTAGAAAAAATTAAAGTTACAAAAAACATAATGGATATTGAAAAAATTTTTAAATTCATTATTTTACCCCTTTTTTTATTTATTAAAAAACAAGAATAATTCAACAATGTATATTTATATTATAATCTTTTTTTAAAAAACAAAAAAAAGACCAACTTTAAAATTGGTCTTTATTATTAATTCTTTTCTTTATTTTTTATTCAATGTTATCACTGTAACCTCTTCGTTTGGTTGTGTAACGAATGGGAAGCAGTGCGAATTAATTTTTTATTACATTTATAATCCATTAGCTTTTAATTAAATAAAATAAACAAAAATCTAAAAAAATTAAATCTCAATTTAAACTAAATAAAAAAATAAAACATTATTTTTTATTAAAAAAATGATATATTTTATGGATTTTTGTGATTCATCTAAAAAATCAATAAAAATAACAAAACTTTAACTATGATGAAAATTTTAACACTTTTAAAATTAAATTAATCAAATATCATCAATCATACAATAAAAATAAAAATTTTATTTTTTAATTATTAAAACAAAAAAATGCTCTAAAAAAGTGTTAATTATTATTTTTTTTAGGTCTTAAATAATATTCATTATATTCATAACAAGAATACATAATCTTCAAAAATTCTTTTGTTAAATTGTTCACATATGCTGCTATTTCTTCTTTGTCTTTAAAATTAAAGCTATTTATTTGACTAAGTGATTGAATAAATTCACGACTTTGATTGTGAATTTCTTTACGGTGTTTATCATTAATTTCATAATTTTTTTTGGCATGGTTGATGTTAAATTCTAAATGATAACAAGCAATGTTAAGCAAAATATCATAACCAGTATCAGGGTTTGGTATTTTAACAATCAAAAAATTATCATTAAATTTTGTTTTTTGGTTTTGTTTTTTACCATTTTTTAAATTAATCCATTTATTAATATCTTCTAAAATTTCTTTAAATTTATTTTTTTGAAATCCATTTACTAATAAAACAATTGAAGCATAAAGAAAACGATGATGAATTCTATGTAATACTTGTTTATAAACAAATTCTAAATCCTCTTGATTATAATAATTTTTAGTTTCGATAATATAATCATAATCAACCAAAACATCGACTTTACCATGACCTTTTATTGACTCTCTATCAGTTTTTTTGCCTATGTTTTTAAAATGATCTGCAATATAAGAATTAATAAAATCTTCAGAAAATTTAGTTTCGTAAAAAACTTTTAAAAAATGCCCATTACTTTCAAAATTTGTCATAATTTGGTCTAACAATTGAATTATTTCAAAATATTTTTCTCTTTTTATCGACATAAATTTTTTAGACTAATCTTTCTTAATTTTAAAAAAACGGGATAAAATAGATGGTTTAATGATACATTTCGAATATAATTTATGAGGATCATAAGTTGTTTTCCATGGGAATTCGTTATAAGTCTTTTTACTAAGTTGCTTATCACTCAGATTACCAAAATCATCAAAAACTTGTTCTAAAATTGCTTTTTGTTCTTCGGTAAAAGGGGAATTTGTCATTTGCGAACTAAAATCAAAATAATATTGTTTTTGAAATTCTTGTTTTAAAGTTTCCGCATAAACAGAAGAAATAATAGGACCATACGGCCACGCTTCGATGGCATCCTGAAATAAAACCTTATTATATCTGGCCAAATAATAACCTTGTGCATAATAAAGTAATTTTTGAATTTTGGTTTTATTTATTGTTTTATCTTTATTTACAAAAAACTGAGCAACATCGAAAACATTGATTTTATTTTCCGGATTTACCATAATTAACTCCTTTTTAAAACCATTTTGAATATTAGAAGTATAACATTTTTATTTTAAAATTACAATCTTCTTTTTTATATAAGTGGGGAGTTTTTTTTAATTTTTTCTTTTCTTATCGTTTGATATTTAGATAAAAAATAAAAATGAATGACTAATTTAATTTTTAATTTACCTTGTCTTTACTGAAATAACAGATAATTAAATTGACAATAATTTTTTTGGCTTCATCATCGGAAATCTAAGGATTTATTTGAATAAAATAATATTTTAATAATTTTTATTTTTTAATATAATTTTTTTTAAAATATTATAGAATATAAATTGTAAAATTATAAATTAATTTTAATTTTAAAATAAAAGGATTTTTTAAAAAAATATGTCAAAATTATATTATTTATCTGGGCGCCAAAGAGGCCTAAATTTCGTGCTATTTAACCAATAGCCAGGGGCCGATAAACCCTGAAAGGAGATGGTCGGTTTAGTAA
This sequence comes from Candidatus Phytoplasma australasiaticum subsp. ipomoeae, assembly GCF_024425275.1. Taxonomy (NCBI): domain Bacteria; kingdom Bacillati; phylum Mycoplasmatota; class Mollicutes; order Acholeplasmatales; family Acholeplasmataceae; genus Candidatus Phytoplasma; species Candidatus Phytoplasma australasiaticum. Next base: position 16,915 of record NZ_JALQCV010000010.1, on the reverse strand, counting down.
ACGAAAGAATACTGAATTATAGCAGACCATAAAAGCGGGTTGCGACGAAAGCAAATTAGTCAAGAAGACTCCGCCACCAAATAATTCGATGGAGAAGCCTGCAATGGCCTAAGAAGGTAAATGGATGTAATTTCTGAACCTGTCTCGGAAGTTGCTTAAACGGACAGTCCAGAGTCTATCAATATTATAGATAAGTATTGGATAGTTTATCAGATAAAGGAAACCTGGAATCAGCCTCTGAACGAGGATACTTCCCCTAAAGAATTAAGGTAGAAATTTAGCGTAACTTGGAGAATCCTAAAACTAAGTAATTAAATTTACTAATCCGGAAATAAAAGCCCGGATGGTCAAGGATAAAGCATCTTCTTAGTAGTCGTAAGAGTAAACCTAAATTTGGAATAATTTAGTTAATCGTCTTACCAAGAAGAGAGTTAATCACTCTTATAGGGCGAAAGAAGAAAGTAATTTACTAGTTATTCAATGGTATCGGGAAAAAAGGGGTTGATATATTATGTCAACAACAGTTTCACCAGAAACTAAACTTTTACGAACATTGAGTAAAATTCAATATCGTTCAACAAATGGCAGTTCCTTAAAATGTAAGAATTGTCATCGAAAGGTAACAAATCAACAAATACACGATATCAGAAACAAGAACGATAAGAACAAATAGCTAATTAACCGTGAGGAGAAATTAGTTCTCGAAAGAGAGTAAATTATGGAAAGCCGGATGCTTGGAAACTTGCTTGTCCGGTTTGGACGGGGGCTGATTGTAAATAAAACAGCAAAGATAAATCGCTGAATAAAACGCAATTAATCTATCCGTATATTTTATTAACATTAATGAAAATTTATAATCCAAATAATATTATTATGGCTGCGCCATCGCAAGAAGAAATCATTCAAGGAACTAGAATTGTTAATGTAACTGTAAGTAATATTAATGTTTTAAAAACACATCCTTCATTTGCGCAATACTTTGATTTTAATCAAACATGTCCTTGTTATAACAGTACTGTAGCAGAATTTTGTATTATGTGGAAAATTAAAAATCCACCTACAAATTTATTAGGTGTTTTTTTTGATGAAAGCACTAGAGATGATGAAGATGATAAATATTCTTTAGAAGAATTAAAATATATGGCTAATAATTCTGTTAATATGTTTATTTTTTGGGAACATAAAGAAAAATAATAATTTTTTTATTATCTTATCATAATAAAAATTTATTTTCTAAATTTTAATTTTATTTATGTTGAATTATTAAATAACATTAAGGAATTTAATTATAATCAAGAGAGGACTAAATATTCAATTATCCTAACCAATCACCAGTGCTGATAAACACTAAAAGGATAATAATGGTTCATTCCATGAAAGAATAGTTAATTACAGCAGTTCTTAAAAGCGGATTGTGATAAAGTAGTTATTCCAGATGATTAGTCGCCGCATAATGTTAATCACCTTTATATAGCGAAATCTATCAATATTCATATTAAGAAATTGTCTCGGAAGCAATAGGAATATTTAAATTTAAATTAATATATATAAGATTTTTTTTTCCTCTTTTTTGATATAAACAGGGGGTTGTTTGGTCTGTAAATAAACTAATTTCGATTCTTATCGAGATCTTATTTTATAATTTTTAAAAATTTAATTTTTTAAAAATTATAAAAATTAAAGAATAACTTTATTTAGATTAAATATAAATATATTAAAATATCAAGTTTAACAATGTAACTGTATCTTAGAATGTTAAAATTTTTAATTATTATTAAAATTAAAAATTTTAAAATAGAGGTTGAAAAATATGATAAAAAATAATAAACCATTATTGTTGGTTAAATTTATTATTTAATTTTATTGAGACATCAATACAATATGATTAGAAATAATCATAATTTAAATTAATTCAGAAATTATTACAATTTATTAAAAAATATTTAATCAAAATAATGGCAATTTCAAATTGACAATTTTTATTCATAATAGATATGATTCTTTATATTATATTGTCCGCATATTAAATAAAATTAACCGAGAAATTAATATTTTCTCGGTTAATTTATTATTTAATAAAAATTTTATTTTTTATTTTTCTTGTATTTCATTAATTATTATTTGAGATATTTGTTGAGCTAAATATCCTCCATATTGTAAATCCATATTTCATCAGGTACTCAGATTATTTTTATTATCCTTACGGATAAATTTTTGCTCCTTCGAATACTAAAAAATCACTTTATTCTTGGAACTAATCAATTTAATCTCATTTGAATAGATATCAAATAAAAAAATCTTTTATATTAGTATATCGAAACTATTTCTTATAATTAAGTAATATCATATAAACATTTAAGATCCGAGATAATTACTTGTTGATATTTTCGATTGTTTTCTTCATAATCTTCAGTTATTATTTGTTGATTTTGCGAAAGTTTTTTGATAATTAGTCTTTGTTCAAACAAATCTTGCTCTAATTTAGTAATTTTTGATTTAATAAGTGATATTTCATTAATAAATGATAATATATCGTTTTGAGTTAAATCTATTTTTTGAGATTTGTCAGGATAATTATCTTCATTTAACCATATCCATTCGGATTTAACTTTTTCTTGATGTAAAAGTTTTTGTTCTAATCTAGCAGCCCTATAAGGATTATGAACTGCAATTGCATGAATTGATGATTTTATATCCTCTAATAAATCTTTATTAGATTTAACAAAATTATTATTATTTTTATTCTCATTTAAAAAAGATTCCAATTTAAAATTTGGTTTCAATTCATTTATTTGTAAAGATTGACTATATATTTTTGTTTCTAACATTTTAAAACGCTCTTTTAAAGATCTAAATTTACAATAAACATCAAAATATTTATTAAGTTCTGCTTTATTTTTATCAATATAAGATTTTTTATTTTTTAAAAATTGATAATTTTGTTTATATTTATTACGAATTGAATTTATTTCGTACATTTCTCTTGACGTTAAATCATCAGGAATATTATCAGTATTTTCTAAAATATAATCTTTTATATTATTAAATCGTGCTGAAGTGATTTTAATTTTATTTATGCCATAACTAAAATGATTTTTCGAACCAAAACCGGATTTTGATTCCAAAATTGTTAGTTCTTCTTGATTATTACGAAGTTCTTCTTGATTATTATGAGAATTTTGAGAATCTTTATAATCAAACCATGATTCTTGCTCATTAAATTTATTATTAATCATTAAAATAATTAATCCTAAAGTAAAAATAATAATAATTATAAATTTTTTGGAAAATTTTTTCTTTAAATGCATTCAGTTAATGTTCTTTCTAGTTATAAATTCAATTATTTTTATTGTATGAAGTAAAATTTAAAACATTAATTTAATTCATGAATATATAAAATACTTACTATTATTATACAATTATTAACTGAAATTTTCATTTGAAAATAATATTTATTACAAATAAATTTTAATTAAAATTTATTTATATAAATAAAATATTTGCATTTTGATCTTTTATTATAATTTGTTTTCTGATATTTATTATAAAAAGTGCAAATAGCCCCCTATCTAAATCAAAAAAAACAAATTTGCCAGCATCCGAATGACCCATAATTTATCCTCTTCTTAATAATAACATTGTGTCACCACTCGTTAGTTGTTTATTAATTATTAAAATAATAAAATAATATAATTTTTATTTTGATCATAAAAAAATTTTCTTCATTTTGAAATAAGAATTTAATTTTAATAAAATTTTATTTTATCAAGATAAAAAAGTTATTTTTGATGATTTATCAACAGTATTTATCAACAGCATAAATATAATTATCAAAAAATTTTAATTATTTATTAAAGAAATTTAATTTACAAAATTGTAAATCTTTTTAATAAAAATTAAATTTTAAAAATTCTAAAAATTAATTTAACTTTTTTCAAATATATTAAAAAATTAAAATTTTTTTGGTTATTTATAAAAAAAATATAATTAAATTGTAACAAATATCAAAATAATAATTGATAATAAGCATTTTTCCAAAAACTGATTACAAAGAAACAAGTAATTTTATGAATGGTTTTGGTAATCACTTTTTTTAATATGCAGTTTTTTTGAGCATAAGCTAGGAAATCATAACCTCAATCTTGAATAATTATTTAAATCTTTAATTAAGTCCAACACTTTTTTGGAAATAAATCTTCTTTAGTTAAAAAGCAAAGATATAAATTAAAAATTTTTCCAAAAAGATCAACTTTCTTAATTGATCTTGATCATAATTAACAGATTATTAATTTTAATACTCTTAGAGCAGGGTGAGTTAATCTTCTACATAATATAATGATTTGCAATAAACATTATTTATTTTTCCATAAAATATTTATTTACTAAATAAAATCTAATTAAATAATTAATCTTGTTTAGAATTTTTTATTATTATCATTAATATGATTTAAAATTCTTAATTAATAAGAAGTAAAATAAAATATTTATTACGCATAAAATAATTATGAAGTACATTCTACTATATTGTTGGAATAATAATTTCCATATTTGATTATTAATCAAATAAAGATTTTTTAAATATTGTTTCCATTAAGTTAATAATTTTTTTTAGAGAAAGTTAATTGTTGTTCAGATATTTTATTATAGAAATATATTTTTTTAACATTATTTTGTAAAATATATTTTTGTTTTGTTGCATAAGATTCAGAAGTTTTTTTAGCTTCAGTTAAATCCGAGATAGCTTGATATCTAGTTGTAATGATTTGTTCCCGATACCGATGACTTTATTTTTAGCAGTTTCTAAATTATTTTTGTCAGTTTCTAAATTTTTTTCGAGTTAAACCATGTATTTCTTGATCTTTTTTGGCGATCTGTGGATTTAAATCTGTTTTGCCATGATAACTATTCTATTTAATTGATTTATGATTTGTAAACTTATTTATAATAATTTAATGAGTTAACTATATCCTTTTACAAAATTAAATTTTTTTAACTTTCTAAAATGCAAATAGTTATAAATAAAAATATATCCTCCGATACAAATAAAAAATAATTTCTTAATATTATCACCAAATAATAAATTTGGTTAATGATATCACAATGACTAAATATTGAGGGGGGGGTGTAAACTTCATTATAATATACTCTCTTTGTATAAGAGATTCTTGCTTTAATTATTAAATATATTATTTTTTTGGTATAAATTATTGTAATAATATCTACCAAATATTAAATTCCATTGTTTTATAGTTTCAAAATCAGCATCATTTATAATATCATTTATTGTTTCCCAATTTATATTATCTATATTTTCAGACATTGTATAGTCGGTACTTAAATTTAACATTTCATCTTTTTTTTGTAATGATAAATTATCTATATTGTTTTTATTAAATGCTATATATATTTGTTGCGGCGATAAATTTATAATTCGCAAAATTTTATTTAATAGTATTTTTTCATCATTATAAAGTTTATATTTAACAAAAATAAAATGAAGTTTTTTTATAGTTTCATAATCAGCATTATTTATAATATTATTTATATTTTCCCATTCCTCAGATACATTTAACATTTTGTCTTTTGTTTGTTTTTTTAATATTTGATATATTTGTTTCGGTGATAAATTATTTATATCTTCTTTATTTAATTCATTTAATATTATATATATTTCACGAGGAGATAAATTAATTATTTCCAAAGTTTCGTTTAATTTTCTTTTTGTATAAAAGAATTTTAATGCTCGTTTTAAAGGTGCTAATTGGGCATTTACTTCATCCTGGAACAAATCTATCGTTTTAAAACCTAACATAGCTGCACTAATTTGGGCCATTAACAAAGTATTTTTTAAAATATTTTTTACAAAATTCACTATTTATACATACTCCTTTATTTTTTTATTACACAAATTTATTAATAAAATAACATGATATTTAGGCCTCTTTAATACCCTAAAATCTTTATAATAATATGAATCAAAAAAGTTATAAATAAAAAAAATTATCTCACCAAATACTCCCTCCTGCAAGGGAGTATTTGGATTAATAAATATGTTTTTTTATAATATTAACAACAATAAATATTTTATTAATTATTTTCAAAATTCTTCGTAAATACTTTGTGCTTCACTATTTATAAATGAATATTGTTTAATGAAATTATTTAATATTAAATCATCTTTTATGTACGCATTAATTTTTTCTTTTAATTCATTGATAATAATATCATTTTCTTTTTCTATAATAAGCTCTGAATCATTACTATCATATTGTAAATCGATGTATTTCTTTAATCTTAGAATTGTTTCATTAATTAAATCATCTAATTCTAAATTTGTTAATTTTAAATTGAATTTTTTCTCGAATTTTGCCTGAATAGAAAAATTTAATGCTGGATGATATAATTTTAAATCAAGTTGGTTTTTTGATTTTTGAGCTATTTTTTCAATAACAAAATCATATAATTTTAAATCCTTAATTTTATTGTTTAAATCTATAATCATTTCTTCAGTAATTGCATTATATAAATTGTTATAATTTGAATTTAAATGTGAAATGAATCTTTCTTGTAATTCTGGTATTACTTCATTTACTAATGGTGAGATTCCAGGTTTTTTGATTGATAATTAAAAAAAGATTTTAATATTTTTTCATTTTATGAATCCTAATTCTGATAAAATTGTTTGCATTTTCATTTCTTGTTCATTATAATTGATCAATTGTATTAAATTTTCATATAATTCACAAAGAATATTTTTTTTATCGTTGCCATCTGGTAATGTTTGTATTTCTTGTTCAATTTCTATCATACGATATCTTATTTTATGAATGGTATTTTGAATTTTTAATATTTTTTCTTCATTAGTTGGATTATTTTCAATTAAATTTGAATCACTTTTTTCAAAATTATTCGAATTTATGACTAAAGCTTTATTATGACTTGTAGTAAGCTCAATTAATTGTAGTAAATTTTTATTTAATTCAAAAAGTATATTCTCTTTAACCTTTTCGTCGGATAATTTTTTTATTTCTTGTTCTATGATTATTATTTGTAAAGCTTTATTATGATTTATAGTAAACTCCATTAATTTTAGTAAATTTTGGTTTAATTCATAAAGTATATTACCTTGAATATTTTCGTCTGGTAATTTTTTTATTTTTTGTTCTATAAATATTATTTGTTGTTTATTTATATCAATTAAATTTTTAATTTTTAATATCTGTTCATCAATACTTAAATGTTTTTTACTTAGATTTTGATCAATTGTTTCAGAATTACCCGAATACATAGCTATAACTTGATTCTGATTAGCTATCAATAATAATCCTAAAAAAATAAATAAAAATGATGGTAATAAAAATAATTGTTGTTTTAATTTAATCATTTAATTCAAAAAACCTCTTTTTTTATCTTATTTTAATCCTCAGATGAGGATCTTTTATTTAAGAAAATTAATTGGACAAAAAAATAATATTTATTACTCATAATTGACTTCCCTATTTCAAAAAAATAATAATAAATTTTAAAAATTTTTTTTAAACAAATGATATTATTTTAAGTAAATCATTATATAATAAAAATTTTTTAATATATTATATTTCTAACAAATCATAAATAACAAAAAAAAGTTAATTAAAAAACCAGAAAATAAAATTTAATTTTAGTTAAAAAACGATAATTTTTTTATTTTAACATATATTATTTTTTATTAAATGTTTTTTAAGTTTACACTCAATCTTTATTATACAATTATATTAATTAAACGCTAAATTAAAAATTATTGATTCATTTATTTTTCATTTTAAACTTATTCTATTTTCGTAAATAATAAACGTTTAACCAGTCATATTTTTATATCTTCTTTGATGAATAAGTATTTTTATTTTATTGAACTTCAATTTTTTTGTTTTTGTTTATTTTTTTTATTTATGTCTTTAATTATCCAAGACACAAATGAATATTTTTATGATTGAATATAAAATATACTTAATAACTATTTAATAATAGTTTTTAGAATAATTTTAAAATATAATATTCTTTTTTAAATTGCAAAATAATAATTTTTTGGAAAAAAATTTTAATATAATATTTATTTTTTTAATTAAATTGTTTTAAAATAAATATAAATTCTTAAATCGATTTACTTTTATTTTATTTTTTTAATTTTAATTTAATCAATATTAATATCATAATATTTTTACTATTTAAATGAAAAAAATTTAATCATAATCCAATTTATTTATATCATATTCCAAAAAGATTTTATATCATGACTTTAAAAAAACAAGTACTTAATATTATAGAAATATTTCTCTTTTTAATATAATTAATCAAAAAACTACTAATTTAAATAAAATAAAATTATTTATTTTTAGCAAAGTAAAAAGTAATTTTGATATAGTTGAAAATGATATATTTTTTTTTAGTTCAAAAATTGTTCCTAATGTCATTTTTAATTATCTTATTTTAAAAAAACAAAAAAAGATCAACTAAGAAAGTTGATCTTGATCATAATTAACAAATTATTAATCGTAATACTTTTGGGGGGGCGCAGCGCGAAGTCATTTATTATTTATTGGTGACAAGATTCCAGATTTTCGCTGATAAACCATCCCATACAAATCAAGTATATTAATAGACTATAGACTATTCGCTTATATTAATTTGCGATATAGGTTAGCTTATTACATTTTCTTAGTTTCTTAAGTCATTTCAGGTTTACCCTTAGAATAATTCAGTGGAGGCATCATCTTCTTGAATAACTACTTCGTCGCAACCTGCTTTTAAAAATAACTGTAATTTATTATTGTTTCCCTTAATAAACCAATAAACCATTCTTAGCTTTTTAGTGTTCATATCACTGTTTATTGGTTAGATAATACGATATTTAGATCTATTGGATAATCAGAGCAAAATTATGTTAGTTCCAAAATTTATATTTTTGATTCAATTTATTATTTAAAATTAATTAATTATAATATATTAAAGAATAAACTAAATAATTGTTTTCGATTATCAGCCATTTTAATTTGAATATCTTGTAATAATCCTAGCTGATATGAAGAAATATATGATGTTTGCATATCGTTACAAATCGAAAACATTTTTTGATTCATGTCAGAATATTCTTGGTCTAATTGTTTTATTTGTATTAAATTAAGTTCTAAATTAATTAATTTAATTTGTTGTTGTTTTAATTGCAATTGTTGATAAGTTATTATTTGTTCGTTTATTTGTCTTAATTGATTAAATAAATTAGATAATTGAGCATGTTCTGTATTTTCTAAAGAATTACTAATTATTTGATTTAATTGATTTGCTTGGAAAAATAAATTTTGTAATGGGTCGTTGTAATTTGTATAATAATTAGGCGTATCATAATATGTTAAATTGTGATTCATGGCTAAAATAATATTCTTATTCGCATTATAATAAAACAATAATCCTGCAAAAAATAAAAACAATAAATTAGTTTTTAATAAAAAGTTTTTTTGTTTTAAATAAATCATATTTTTATTAATTTTCCTTAATTAATTTTAATAATAAATAATAATAAAAATAAATTAAAAAAATTTATAAATAATACTTACAATATAATTGTACCTATTTTTAATAATATTTTTAAATAATTAATAATTTTATTAATGAAAAATGGATCTTATTAATTAATCTAAAATAATAAAAATTAAAGTTTTATTTATATTAATAAACAATATATGAACAATAAATTTTAATATTATATAATATTTTAATTAAAAAGATTATTATAAAAGTTTCAATTAATTTATTTTTATGTTTATCAGGAAAATATACACGCATATATAATACTCTTGAATCCGATTTCGAATTATTTTATATATACTTCTTTACATTTAAAAGTAAATCATTTAATTTGATATATTTTCGATTTAAAATTTTTGTAGTTTTTAAATTTTTGCTAATATACAAAAATTTATTTAAAGACAACTTGTAGAAGATATATAGATATACTTCTATTTATATGATAAATGTTAAAGCGAATATTATTTTAATAATCATTATTTATTATTATAATTAGTTTTATTAATAAACAGAAATAACAAATATAAAATTAATAACATTATTTTTAAATTGATTAACTGTTAATTTTCACATAATAATATAATTTCATGATTTAATTTAATATTTAAAAATTTTTTTTTAATTTTATTGAATAAACCGGTTATTATTATAAATGCAAAAAGAGTTATAAAAATTTTATATATAAATTATTTTATATTATTGAAAAGGTAATATATAAAATATTAGAGAAATTACGCTGTACTTCTAATAATATTTTATTAATCTGCCAATAAACAAAAAAAGATCAATTTTAAAGTTGATCTTTTTTAAAGATAATCGAAAAAAACTTTATAAACAAAGTTGATTCCATATCAAGAAAGACGAAATTAATCAAAATTTTCAATTATTAATAAGATTATATGGATAGAATATTTTCGTTTCAATATCAAAATTGGTATTTTTGATATCTATTACAAACAGCCCCCATCTAAACCGGACAAGCAAGTTTCCCAGCATCCGGCTTGCCATAATTTATCCTCTTTTGAACACTGGACTTTAGTTGCAATAAATTACTGACTTCTTTCGCCCTATAAAGACCGTTAACCTTCATCTTGGGAGGGCGATTAACTTAATTATTCCAAATTAAGTTTTACTCCTCCGACTACTAAAAAGTCGCTTTATCCTTGAGCCTAATGACTTTTATTTCATTATTAGTTAATTTAATAACTAGCTTTTAGGATTCTCCAAGTTACTCTTTATTCTTTTAATTCTTCTTGATAATTTTTAATTTTTTTCTGAATATTCCATTAATCTTTTACATTGATCTTCATAATTTTTAATTTCAGTTTCGATTTTGAATATTTGCTCTGCCCATTTTTTCTGTTTACATCTTAGTTTAAATAATTTATTTCTTGTCATAAACTTATTTTCTTTAATTAAGTTTTTTTTATTATTTATTTTTTGTTGTAATTCTTCTTTTTGAGAATTTAATAATGTAATTTGAAATTGAAAATCGGCATATTTTTCCGATTCTAATTCATTAATTAAATTTTGTTTTTGATTAAGCAAAATAGGAGGTGTGAGTTTTTTGTTTTTTGGCTCTTCATCATGCTTAGACGTTTTCTCTACAGAAGTAGATAATATTTTTTCCTTACCAATATTATCCATTTTTTTATAAAAAATAATGATAATTGCCATTATCAACAATAGTAATATAATTATAATAATCTGTTTTTTTTGGAAAAATTTTAATTTATTCATAAATATTAATGATCTTTCTAAACTATATAAAACTTATTTTTTCATATTTGATTAATTTTTTTTGTGTTAATTGGTAAATTTTAATTTCAAATATAAAATAATCCATATAATCAAAAAGACTTTATATATTTGAAAATTTATATAAAATAAACAACAATAAATATTAATCAATAATGAAATGTTATTAATTAATAACTTTAAATTTATTAAAATTAATAAAATTGTTGATAAATAAAAATAACTTTTATTTTTTAATTTATCAAAAATTTTTTAATTTAAAAAATATTACGAAAATATAATTGTTACTACAAAAGAATATTCAAAATATTAAAAAATTTTTAAATTTTATAAAATAAATAATTTTTTTTATAAAAAATTTTGATTCACAATATTATTTATTCTATTTTTATAGATGCTAAATGATTTAAAAAATCATATTTTTTTATTTTTAATTTTTTGGCATTTAATAAAGATTTTTTTTCAATTATTTCGGATTTTGTTATATTTTTTAGGGTTATCGATTCATGCTTTTGAATCTCATCGTTTAACTTTAAAACAATTATTTTTCTGATTGTTTTTAATTTAAAAATACTGTCTGGATGTATCACTTTTATAGCAAAAACTTGATTATTTTTAATATTTATGTAAAACGCACAAACTAAAAATATCCAAAAAATTAAAAAAATATTCAATAATTTGTTTTTATTAACATAAAAATTCATTTTTAACCTCTTTTTTGAAAAACAATTTATTTCCGATAAAATTTTATCAAATAAAATACAATTATTTTGAACAAAATTAAAATTTTTGATTTTAATTATAAAATTAAAAAATTAATTTTAAATTTTAAATAATTTCATATAATATAACTTTAATATAATAATAAAATTAATAATTTATATTTAAATTTAAATATTAAAATAAATAATTATTATTTAATTAATATTGGATTTTGATATTGCTAATCGAAATTTAGTAAAAATTATCTAATTTATATTGAATAAATAAAATATATATTTCACATTTTTATTATCGATTAATAAAAATAAATAATACAATTCATCAATTTAATATAAAACTAATTTATAAACACATCAACCATATTCACTTATTTTTGATAAAAATCAAGACAAAATTAACTTTATAACAAAAACAAAAATAATTAATAAATATGATATATTTTTAAAATAAAAAAATAAATTATAACAATTAATGTAACAGTAATATTATTTATTTATTATTTTTAATTTTAAATTATATAATGTAGATGTATTATGATTTAATATTTTATATTATTTCATATTATTAATTCAATGTTATTAATTTAGTTTTTATTATTATAAACCTATTAAAGTTGTTATTATTTGGATTAAATTAAAATATAAAAAATTATTATATTGATTAAATTTAAAAAAATATAGAATATTGGTTTTTTAAAACTAAACAAATTTTATTATATTAAAAATTTTTAAATTATTAATTAAAAAAATTTATAAATTATTTATATATTCAATTAGAAAGTTTTTTCGAAAAATATGAAATTAAATTCAACAAAAATTAAAATAAATATAATATTTAATTTAATTTGTTTATGTATAATTTTTTTACTTTTAATATTGATACATAATCGTAAGTCTAATTTAGTTTATGCCGGTCAAATTTATTCAGAAGTTAAAAAAACAGATTCTTCGGAAATATTATTCGATGCTTCAGAAAAAAAAATCGAAATTTTAAGAGCAAAAATAGATAACCTATCAATAAAAAAAACTGAAATATCAAAAGAAATAGATATGATAAAACAAGCATTATTATCTAATTTAAAAATTAAAAATAAATCTAATATTAACGTTTCCCAAAATTTTTTAAGATTTCAAAAATCTTTATTAACAAACAAATTATATACTCTTAAACAAAATATAAATGAAATAAATTTAGAACAAATAGAATTAGAATATAAACTAAAAAAAATTATATTATTAAAAAAATAAAATAATTTATCTAAATAACCTTTTAAAATTAGTTTCACTTTAACTTAATAATAATTAAATAAAATAATTTATAATGAAAATATTTTTGTATTATTTTTTAAATCAAAAATAAGTATACATTTTATTTTTTAATTAAATCTCCAAAATAAATTCAATTAAAAAGTCTTTTTTCGAAGGTCTTTTTATTTTAATTTATATAATTGGATATAATAAAATTAATTTAGATTGTAAATAACAATATTATATTAGACGCATTCTTTCTCTTAATTAATAGTATTTATATTAAATTTAATAAATTTGAACATTTTTGTTAACTTTATATAAAAAAATATAATTAATTTTAAGTTAATTTTAATTTTTTCAATTTCGTCAATTATTGCGTTAACTTTATCTTTAATTTGGGAATTTTTTTCCTTATTATCTTTTATATCAAGTCGTTTTAATTTATCAATGCTTTGTTGTTTTGCTTCTCGTTGTTGTTATAACGATAATGTTGTTTGTTTTAATTCATCTATTCGAGATAGAATCAAAATTTGATATTCATTAAATTTATCTTAGTATCGATTAATAAAGTTGTTTTTTTTAGATAAATCTAAATAATTGTGCCGATTTGATTCTATTTTAGGAATGTCTTTGTGCACTCTTGTTAATAAATCAGATAATAATAAAGAAGGATGGTTCTCAGATTTTGTAAAACGATAAGTTTTAATTAGTTCTAATCTAGCAGCAGTAATTTTAGGTTTAATAATTATGTTATAATCTTTGATTTTTTAAGTTTTTGGAAGCACTGTTGCGGATACTTTAAAAGCTAAGAATTTTTGTTTTGAATAAAATGAGAAAGTTTTTTGATTTTATTGCTTTATTATAAACTTGATTAATCACAATGATCATTACTACTATAATTGTTATTACTAACAAAAAAATAACAATCATATCAGTAATTTTTTGGCAAACAACTTTTTTATTCATGAATTTCTTAACTTTTCTGATAATATAGTAAGACTATTATCAAATCTGAAATTTCGAATATATTACCATTATATAACTTTAACAAGAAAATATTAAATAAAAATAGTTATTAAATTGAATTTAATAAATATTCATTCATGATTAATTAATAAAATTTAACATATTTTGATTTATTATTGTTTTGCGTAACGTGATGGGCACAGGTATAACTAAGATTTTTTTGCGGCATAATACCTGATAGTTAATTATTTATGAATATGTAATTAATTTACACGTTTTTTTAAATTTGACGTGGTTTTTTTAAAAACCTAAATATAAATTATTTTAATTTTTTTATGTTAAAATTTTTAATAGAAATAAATTTTAATTAGAAATTAAATAATCTAACAAATGAATAAAAAGATAAATAAAAAAATATTAATAATATTTTTATTGCTTATTTATATTTTAATATTTTATTATATTTTAATTCTTAACAAAAATAACTTTTTAATATTCAATAATCTCAAAAATAATAACTTAACTCATATTTTTAAAACACTCCAAAAACAACCAAAATCTGAATCTAAAAAAGAAGATAATTTAAAAATTTTAAATAAGTATCATAATTTATTAAACTTTATAAAAAAAATTTATTTAAAATATCAAAATGAAATTAAAAAAATTAATAATAAATTAAATTTACATCAGAAAGATTATTTAATTTTAAATAAAGAATTGCATCATTATAAAAATTTAAAAAAAGTTTTTAATAAAAAAATAGATCAGATTACAACAGAATTAGATCAAAAAAAACAAATATTAATGAAACATAAAATTTATTCTTTTAAAAAAGCTTCTTTGATGATAGACGAACAACAGCTTCAAGAATTTAAACAAAAAAATGATGACATGAAGAAGATAATACAAGCAAAAAAAGAGCAAATACAAAATTCAAAAATAAAAATAATTGACTTAGAAAAATATAAAAATATTTATTATAAAATACTATATGATTTAAGTAAGTGTCAAAAAGGTTTAAATATCGTGTTTTCTAACCAATAATCAATGACAAATAAACACTAAAGAGTTAAGAACGGTTTCTTAAAGAAAACAATAACAAATTACAGTAGTTCTTAAAATCGGGTCGCGATAAAGTATAGTTAGTAAAGGCAATTATTATACCAAATAATTCTAAGAATAAGTCACAAATACCTAATAGGCAAAACAATGTAATCCGTAAACCTAGCTTACAAATCATTAAAACTGAACACTCCGTAATCTATCAATTATATTATTTAAATATTGGTTTATTGATTCAAAAAATGGAAATCTTATAGTTTTCACAGTGTTTAATTATAATACATCTACAAAAGTATTAAAATCTAAATAATCTGTTAATAATGATTAAGATCAACTTTCTTAGTTGATCTTTTTTTAAAAGACATAAAGATATATCTAAATCTTATCTTTTCTAATTTATTTGGTAAAAAAGTAATAATAATAAAAGCTTTATTATTGTTTTTTCAAAAACAAATCAAAATTATTTTTGTTTTGTGACTGTTTTTTTTATTTATTTTATTCCCTGATAGATCACAGATTTTATCTAATTTATATAAATTTTGAATATGATAACAAATACATTATCAAATTATTTTATATCTTAATCTAATGTTTTTTCTAATCGGTCAAAACTTTCATGCAATTCTCTAAAACTTTGGTGTAATGCTTTATCCTGATCTTTTTTTATAAAATAAGTAGGAGTACCAATAATTACGACCCAAATAATTAGAAAAATAATTTCTTTTATTAATTTTTTTAAATTGTTCATATTATGAAAACTCCTTTGTTTTTTTAGTTAATAAGATATTCATTTTTTATTAATAGAAATAAAAAAAGACTCTTTGTTTAAAGAAGTCTGGTTATTTATATAAGTAAGTATGGTTAAATAAAAAAACCCTTTTGAAAAGGGTCTTATTATAAAAAAGATAATTTTTTTATGTTGATAATATTTTTAGTTTTTTTCATCATTTAAATCATTTAAAAGGTTTTTATAAGTTTTTAATTGTTCTTTTTGATTATCAATTAATTGTTTGTAATTTTCTTTTAATTTTAAGAGATTTTCTTTTTGATCATCAGTAATACTTCCTTGTAATCCTTTATCTATGTTTGTTATTTTGGTTGCATTATCATAAATTTTCTGTTTTAAATTAATTATGTTTTCTTCAATGGTAAGGTTATGATAAACAGGTTGTCTGCTACTAGTTTCTGGAAGTTTTGGATCCATTGCCATAACTAAATCATTTAAAAGGTTTTTATAAGTTTTTAATTGTTCTTTTTGATTATCAATTAATTGTTTGTAATTTTCTTTTAATTTTAAGAGATTTTCTTTTTGATCATCAGTAATACTTCCTTGTAATCCTTTATCTATGTTTGTTATTTTGGTTGCATTATCATAAATTTTCTGTTTTAAATTAATTATGTTTTCTTCAATGGTAAGGTTATGATAAACAGGTTGTCTGCTACTAGTTTCTGGAAGTTTTGGATCCATTGCCATAACTGGATGAATATTGATTAACAGGAATAATCCTAAATAATTAATTAAAAATAATGGTAAAAGATATAATTTATTTTTTATTTGCATCATTTTAACTTATAACTCCTTTTATGTTATCCCT